>JBILFS010000318.1:0-3287 GCA_044351455.1 Paludibacter sp.
ATGACATGAATGCATGGTTGTTGAACCCTAAAACCGGTAAGAAAACGCCTCATTTAACTATGACACTTGACTATACGGTTACCGGAATATCTGCCGGAAATACTTACCGTTTTGTAGATACATTGGTGATGCGAGATAATGCAATGGTCTTTCAAACATTTGCCCCCTATTTGCCTGCAACTTTGACGAATTATTAAATTTAAAATCAACTATGTAATTATAAAAAACTTCCATTGTAACAAGATTTTGTACAAGTGGGAGTTTTAATTTAAAAAAATGAAAAAAAATATACTTTTGCTCGTAATTTTATCGGTCTTTTCTGAAGTTTATTCACAACAGCAATTGCCGGCAATCCCTATTTCTTCCTATGGAATCTGGGACAGAGGTGGTCATTTTCTGAAAAAACCTACCGATTCGCGATACAATTATTTCAGAGGAGTTCAGTTAGAATTAAATTGGTCTGATATACAGCCTACAAATGGAGCAATCAATTGGAGTACATTTGATGCGAATTTGCAAACATGTAATACTTATAACAAGAATGTTTATGTAAATATCTTAGTTGGACCTGATTGTCCTGCGTGGTTATACACAACAGGTGGTGTGCCCAAAGTGCTGACTGATCAAACTACCCAATTTAGTGGAACATTTCCATATTATCTTAGTGCCAATTATAAAACTTACTACTATACGCTTATCTCTGAATTTGGCAAACACATTCGATCTCTTTCGCCAGCCTTAAGAAGTCGTGTTACATTTGTACAAGTGATGACAGGTTGCACGGGAGATGAAGTTGCCTACAAAGGAACTCCAAAAACAGGATATACCCAATATATAATTACTGATGCAGATTGGTTGCAATTTAGATTAGCAGCATTTAGTAAATTCAAAGCAGCATTCCACGATGGAGATCAAAGCACTGTAATTCCAATGCTGTTTAACAATATAGACCCGGATAATGGAGAACCGGTTGAATGGAAATGGGTGCAAGATAGTATTGGGAGCGACTTTGGTTTTAAGGGAAGTGCTTATGTGCGAGGACACCATTTAACAGGTGAGCTTCCCTTTAAAAACACTTGGAATCCTTACCAAATCAATCCAAAGGGGATTGTTTTATTTTCCAGAGCAGAGATGGATCAAAGTTGTGTAAAAACAATGTACAATTTAAATCCTAGAATTGGATTTTATTGGGGCATTTTAGGTGGGCTCAATACTGGTTTGAGTGTTCACGACCAGAGTGCAAATGCTACCGACCTGGCACTTGCCGATCCGGACATTATGTCATCTATACTTTTCTTTAACAAATATGCCGGACAAATATTCCCCGGTACAGCCACAGCTGCTTACTCCGTTTTTCACGAAGGACTTAATTCTAACAACATTCAAAAGTTTCCGGAGAATGTTTATACAAAAAGCTCCATGAATAATGTGACCCGGTACCAAAAAATATGCCTGGCATATCAAGCCCAGGGAGCAAGAATTGATGATGCCACGGCTGTTGTTCAAGGACAAGTATACCAACGCGATAAACAAACCGGATACAACGATGCAGGTTGGGATATTCAGGAGGGCAATTATGAACGCTGGATTGAACAAATAAAGGCAGACTCTACCTCTGTGGGACGTTACCGTTTGCGGGGACCTTTGACTGTGAATTCATCAAAATATGATCGTTTTGCACGCTCATTTCAAAATAGCAAACAAAAAAACACGATGTATTTTAAGTTTCATAACGAAATGTTTAGCCCCTCCAACCAACCAAAAAGCTTGAAGTTTTCTATTATCTGGCTCGATTCTATTGTGGGTTCAAAATGGGAATTCCGATATAAAGATAAAAACGGTGTTCTTCAATCGCCACTTCAAATAACCGGAACAGGTGATAAGCAATGGAAAACAGTGATGACAACTATTACTGATATGGACGTGACCAAGTCGGGAACTCTTGGTTCTGATTTTATGCTGGTGAATATCGACAATATCGATGACATTTTTAATGGAATAGAAGTCGATATTGAACGTATGACTACGGGTGTTGTCACCGAAATTGTAACTCCGGGTGTATTTTTCCCGAATCCGGTAAAATCGGCTTTGCGTTGGAATATAAATACTCATTTTGATCAGATTAGGATTTATAGTGTAAACGGTATCCTGTTACTTCAATCATCCAATGTTCAGAATGGTTATTTAGATATAAGTCATTTGCAACGTGGAATGTATTTTTGCCAATTTTCAAAAGGCAATAAGGTAATTCAAACCGGAAAAATTATTAAAGAATAATCTACCACATTATGTAATGATAAAAAAAAATATTGTTATTCTGTTTTTAACGGTTTTTACCTGTTGCTTTAATGTTCAGTCGATTGAAAGACCTGATTGGGCTGGATTCTACTGCGGCAATCGTAAAAATGTGATTGATACTCAGAAATATCCCTTTGTAAAAGGCTTGGCTGGTCGCATTAGCTGGAGCGATGTAGAGCCTCAGGAAAATGTTTATAACTGGAGCACACTCGATAATGCTCTTAATGCAGCAGTTGCAGGAGGATTTTATTATTATTTTGTTTTCTGGGTAGGACCAGATTGTCCCACATGGATATATGAAAAAGGGGTTGCACAAATTATGACCGATTTTAAAAATTCTGGTGGACCTTATCCCGATTATCTCAATCCAATTTATACAAATTACTTTAATCGCATCATTGGCAAACTGGCTGATCATCTTGCGTCGCTTTCACCCACACAACGCAAGGCCCTTGCATTTATTCAGCCCGCATTCGGATCTACCGGCGATCAGCAGATGTTAAAAGGTAATGTGGTATCGCCTGCAGGTTATACTATTACTGATCAGCAATATGCTGATATCTGCATACAAGGCACCACACGCTATTATGAGGCTTTTAATAAGCCTGAACTGGCAAATATCAAATTCTTGTTTAATATTGAAGACGACGGAGGGACCAGTACAAGTGGGCCACAACTTTTTGCAAATTGGTATAGGCAGCACTATACTGTTGATCTTCGTAAACAGCAGTTTACTGTTGCAATAGGTTATCAGGCAAATAATGAAATTGTCCAGGATACAGAACAACGACCTTCGTTTTTTGGTCTAACCGGAAAGGACCCTGATTATGTACGTGGTGAGTTCTCTAAATTTGGAGATGGCGCCATCTTCAAAGAAAATCTTTATTGGAACTACTATTGGACAGCAATCTCTACTGTTGATAGAGGATTAGATATGTGGGAAGTTGACTATAGCGTTATTACAACAGGATTATATAACCAGGCATTTG
>JBILFS010000319.1:0-3285 GCA_044351455.1 Paludibacter sp.
AACCATGAAGAAGCAAATCAAAGCGGAAATAAGACCGATGGCAATGGCTCCGAAGATACCTGTTGTTCCGGCTGCGGGAGTGATGGCAACAAGACCAGCCACAGCAGCAGTAGAAGCACCCACAATGGTCGGACGTTTATTTCTTGTCCAGTCGATGATCATCCAGGTTACCAATGAAGTAGCAGCAGCGATATGTGTTACCAGGAATGCACGTGAAGCCAAACCATCAGCAGCTAAACCACTACCGGCATTGAATCCAAACCATCCCACCCACAGAAGGGCTGCACCAATAAATACAAAAGGAATGTTGTGTGGAGTTATTGGTCTTTCGGGTCTGTAACCTTTGCGTTTACCAACCATCAATGCCATAACAAGGGCAGAGATACCGGCATTGATGTGTACTACAGTACCACCGGCGAAGTCGATTGCGCCCATATTGAAAATCCAGCCACCTCCCCAAACCATGTGGGCCAACGGGAGATAAGAAAGGATTACCCAAAGAGAAATGAATAAAAGATATCCGGCAAAACGAACCCTTTCAGCAAATGCACCTATGATAAGCGCAGGAGTGATGATGGCAAACATGCACTGAAACAAAGCGAAAATGATTTCAGGAATACCTGTTGACCACATGGATTCGGTAGTTACCCCATTCAGGAATGATTTTTCAAAACCTCCGATGAAGAATCCTAAAGGAGAATCCATGAGACTTGTTCCGAAAACCCAGCTATATCCGAAAGCAAACCAAATCAAAGTAACAACACCCACAACGATGAATGTTTGCATGATGATGCTCAAAACGTTCTTTGCTCTCACAAGACCGCCATAAAACAAAGCCAGTCCGGGAATAGACATTAAAAGAACCAGGATAGTAGCCATGATAATCCAGGCAGTATTGCCGGTGTTGAGAGGGATTGCAGGAACTTCCTCTGTAAGTTCTGCAGGAGCTTGTACGGCGCTGTCGGCAACGATAGTTGTAGCAGCAGTGTCAATGGCCGTGGTTGTAGAATCTTGTCCCAGAACCAGGGCGGGCATTAAAAATAATGCACAAAGAAGACCAGTGATAAAAATATTTTTTTTCATTGTGTATAATCTGATAAAATTAATAAAATAGTTTGGGCTTAAATTTCATTTTCTGCATTATACAGTGCAATATCGCCCCTTTCGCCTGTCCGGATACGGATTGCATCGTCTACATTGATGATGAAAATTCTTCCATCGCCAATTTCGCCTGTCTGTGCAGCTTCCTGTATCGCTTTAACTGTTTTTTCAACGTTCTTGTCGCGAACTATAATACTTATCAGAGTACGTTCAATATAACTTGTGTCGTAAACAACACCTCTGTAGATTCTTCCCTGACGTGCTTTACCCACGCCTCTTACATCATAATATGAAAACCATTCAATGTCAATAGCATCCAGCGCTTCTCTTACATCGTCGAATTTGGTTTTTCTGATTATTGCTTCAATTTTTTTCATAACTTTAAAAATTAAAAAATTATTATAATCTGTTTTTATTGCTTTATTACAAAGCTTTTTATAAAGAAATACCTGCTACGATATAAAATTCTTTTCTATCAGGATTAAGAATTACACTTCCTGTCAATGGCAGAGAGAAAGTTTCAGTAATTTTAATCTCCTTAGTTGATTTGATACCAACATTACAAATGTTGAAACCGTTACCTGCTGTATGCCATCCATTACCGGCACCTGCAAAAATGCTGAATGATTTAAATGCATAACCTGCTTCAAAATACAAATCATTTCCAATAGTACCTGCTCCTGCAAAAGGAATATAATTAGCAGCTAAAGAAAGACTTCCTGTTGTGTAAGCCAGATTGGCTTCTAAACCGTGTGATGCTCCTGCAAAATAAGAAGATCCGGGATAGTAATAATCTGTTACACCTACAGTTAGTCCGAAATCAAATGCATAAGTCATAAATAAATCTGATTCCAGGAATGTACCTGCCAAATCTGTCGATCCCCATGCGCCAACCGAGAAACCACCATTGCTGTAGGTAACACTTGGTTGAACTGAAACACCGGCGTATTTGGTACCACGCCATACATACGAACTTACTACATCAGTTTTAGCTGTGAAACCTTGTGCATAAACACTTGTTGTTGTTAACACTGCAATCATTGCGATTGCAAAAACTCTCATTTTTTTCATACAATTTTACTTTTTAAAAAATTTAACTAAGAAACTAATACCTATTTGTTTTTATTTATCTAATGAGTATGAAGTAACAACCCGGGTTTATGCGCATTGCGGAGTTACTCCAAACGTTTCATTGCTTCTATTGTGTTTTCGCGGCTGCTGAAAGCTGAAAATCTTACATAGCCTTCGCCGCTTGCACCAAATCCCGCTCCCGGGGTTGATACGATGTTTTTTTCTTTCAGGAGATAATCAAAATATTCCCAGCTTCCTTGTCCTGCCGGTGCTTTTGCCCAAACATATGGAGCATTTACACCCCCAAAAACTGTATAGCCGGCTTTGATCAATCCTTCTCTGATGATGCGGGCATTTTCAGTGTAAAATTCAATCAATGCTTTTACCTGTTTTTTTCCTGCTTCGCTGAAAGTAGCCTCTGCTGCTCTCTGAATCACATATGAAGTGCCATTGAATTTGGTTGTATGTCTGCGGTTCCATAATTTATTCAGTGAAACTGCATCTCCGTTGGCTGTTTTGCCCATCAGTTGTTTCGGAACCACAGCATAACCACATCTTGTGCCGGTAAAACCTGCTGTTTTCGAGAAACTTCTGAACTCAATCGCCACATCTTTGGCTCCCTCAATTTCGTATATACTGTGAGGAACGTTTTCCTCGGTAATAAATGCTTCGTAAGCAGCATCAAATAAGATAACTGCACCTGTTTGTTTTGCGTAATCAACCCAGACTGTCAACTGTTCCTTTGTTAAAGTTGTACCTGTCGGATTGTTAGGGTAACATAAATAGATCAGATCAACTTTTTCAGTTGGTAAAGCGGGTACAAAACCATTTTCTTCGTTGCAGGGCAAATAAACAAGATTTGTCCAGGCTCCTGATGCTGTAGGCTCTCCGGCTCTTCCGCCCATTGCATTTGTATCTACATATACAGGATAACTCGGGTCGGTAATGGCCACTTTATTGTCGGCACTAAAAATATCACCTATATTACCGGTGTCACTCTTGGCACCATCACTTACAAATATCTCGTCAGCATCAATTTCCACCCCTCTTGCTATAAAATCATTCAATCTGATAGCTTCTCTGAGGAAAGCATAACCCTGTTCGGGTCCATAA
>JBILFS010000321.1:0-3273 GCA_044351455.1 Paludibacter sp.
AGCCCAGATATCCCCGTTTTTTGTTCTGAACAAGGTTTTAACTGAATTATCATTAGACCCGGTACCGGCACTTAACTGAATCAGGTTAAATTGCTTTTTCGGAAAACTCACTCTGGTAATTCCCCTGGTGATGGACGTAAGCCACAAAATATTATCCTTATCGATGATAAAATTCATAAAGGTATTCACCTGTCCGTCCTTTTTAAGTTCCGGAAGGTTATTCAGAATCCTCATGGCAGCATCATTTCTGTCGATCCAGCAAAGTTCACCGGTAGTTGACAAAACGAAAACCCCGAGCTCCCTGCCATCACTGATTTTAATCTGAGGCAATGCCTTTCCGGTAGGGATGTTAAAAATCCGGTTTTCACCACTGACAGGATTATAATAAATCAACATCGACTCCCTGATAACAAACCAGAGTTTATCATAACTATCCGTCATCGCCTCTACAGTACCGGCCGTAATTCCGGTATTTACAATTTTAGCCGGATTATTCAACGATCCATCAGTTTCATAAATACCATCCTGACAAATCAGAAACACACTTTTTCCACTGATATAAATACTGAAAATGCCTTTTCCGGGCAAAACAGTCTTCCTGAGAATTTGTCCCGTTTGCATCTGAAGTTTATAAACATTCCCTGATGCATCACCCAACCAAACCAAATCACCCGATTCCACAGCGCAGGTTAAATTATCAGTACCACTGCCAATACCCAGTTTTTGTTTGATAAAATCCTGCGGTTTAGCGCCGAGAGTTTTATTTTTCTCCGGACTAAAAATCTTAAAATCCCTGCCAATCCAGCCGATATGGGTTTGAGTTTCGAATAAATAATTATCTGTCAGACCTTTGTTTTTATCCCTCCACTGCGAGTCGAACAACAGGATTACCTCAATTTTTCCTTCCTCATTGACCGATGCTTCCAGCAAATCCCTGTTTTTCGTCAGCAACAACAAATTACCTTTCGGCGTTTTTTGAATTTTAATTATTCTGGGACTTACATTATACTTTTTCTGGATGACCGTATACACTTCGAAATACTGTTCTCTGATTTTATCGAACAGAAACAAACGGTGGTCGATAGTTTTAATCCACAAACAATGGTTATTAGCCTCAATGATGTTCTGTAGTTTGTGCGGCGGAATGTCCGTATTATAATCATCCCGGGTATTGTATTTATGAAATTTCACGCCATCGAAACTCGACAAGCCATACCAGGTAGCGAACCACATCAAACCCTGCTGATCCTTCATAGCAGCATACACCGTATTGTGCGGTAATCCGTTTTCAAAGGAATAATCCCTGACAATCATATTGATATTGTCGGGGTAAAGATTGAAAAATGAAAACAGGCCAACTATCAGTATAAAAAATCTTTTCATGTGTTTTGTTTGATGTACAAAAGTAACTGATAATTTGGGTTATAAAGAAACCTCCTCGCAACTCACCATCTCCCAGCCACAATATATCACCCTGAGCAAATGTAAGGTAGTCTTACCCACCGAAGCAAGTATCCGTGGTTCGGTAGCGTAACGCTGGAGTTGAGCTTCCGCTTCTACGTTGAGTTTTTGCACCAATGCCGATTCGGGATTTTTGGCTTCAGTTTCCTGTGCGCGGGGTACGTATTTGAGCTCCACTAAGTAGCTGTGTTTCATTTCGGGATGCGCAATGAAATTGGGCTGCAACCACAAATCAACAAATCCTTTGCCCATTTCGGCTTCAGAATGAATCGTAAAATAATTGAGCAGGTTTAAATAAACCAGATGAAACATCTGCACCGTTTTTTCGCCATCCATGAAGTCTCGCACGGAGGTTTGCTTGTAAATTTGTTCCGAAAAATAGTTGAAGAATGGTTTCCAATCGCCATCATAGGCCATTTTTTCTCCCATTTCAGCTAATGACATGATATCAACCTTAAATATTTTGGCTTCACTAAATCCTTCTACCAAATAAGAAAATAAAACGGTTCGGATAGCCAGATTGGGTACTTTGAGAATTGTACTTCCTCTTTCCACTCTATCAATTGTCAGAATCCCAAAATAATACAGCAGCGATACAAAATTTTCCCTGGCTATCAGTTTCTCAGCCGGAAACGAAGTTACTATCGATGTACGTATTTCACCTTCCTCCGCAATGCGCTTGATGGTGGAGAAGTTGCCATTGATTTTTTTATCCAGAATGATGAGATGACGCAGTTTACTGTAATCGATTTTGATATTGTTATCAATCAATACTGATGGTATTTTTCCCTTCGACAGATAATTATCCATAAAATAAAGTGTCATGTCTGAGTTGTACATCTTCTGGTCTGTACGATCTTCAGCAAAGCAGTAATTATTATACCATTCACGCATCACATCGAGCAGATTTTCAATGGGTTCGTTGATTAAACCAGCATCTTTGTAGTGGTTGAGCATGGTAATTACCTCTGCTTCGGTAAATCCGATAATGGAATTAAACTGTGCATCGGTGGTTATGTTTTTGGCAATATTAAAACCACTCGTTACATCGTCTAATGTTACAGGCGATACACCGGTAATGAAAATCTTTTTGATAGAAGCACCCACCTCGGTGGTTCCAGCTTTCAGTTTATTGAAAAAAAGACGGAAAAATCCATTTCCATGTGTTATATCGGCATAGGTCTGTTCGCCATGCTGACTCAGGATAGTATTCGTAAAATTATCATATTCATCTATAAACAGATAAATGGATAACTTTTTCTCCTGACAATATCTTGCAATATATTCAATCCGGGATTCTGCAGTTTTATAAGCCGCAAATCCAATTTCGAAATCTTTACCCAATATTGATTCATATGCCCTGTAAAACGAATTGAAACATTGTTCGCAATGCAATTCAAAAGAAGATTCAAGCTCTTGAATATCAGCATTAACTGCCGAAAAATTGAAACTAAGTATTAAGTAGCTGTTTTTTTCTGCAGTCGGATTTTGGCCAATATAGGTTTGTCCGAAATACTCCTGAAACTGATCGGCAGTATTTACATCATAATAAGCCTTCATGGTATTTAACCACAGCGATTTACCAAATCTGCGGGGACGAATCAGAAAAAGGAATCGTGGTGAGTCTTCTACTGTTTCAATAAAACGTGTTTTATCTACATAGTAAAAGTTGTTCTTAGCTATTTCGGCGTAATCGCTGATGCCGTAAGGTATTTTCTTTGCCATGATGGGTAGATTTGCGAATAAATAACCTGAATATCTGCAAAGATACAAATATTTTGGTGTGGAATGAAGTGGTAAATCAAAAATTCA
>JBILFS010000320.1:0-3273 GCA_044351455.1 Paludibacter sp.
TTCTACCCTGATGGCCTTCAGATACTGTATTGTATGAATTTTTACAAAACAAATTTTCCCGACAATATCATTTGATTCTTTCAGCAAAGATGTGGGTATGAGCAGGGTTCAGTTTTACAGAAAAATTAAATCCATTACCGGCAAAACACCCAGCACTTTAATTATGGAAATCAGGATGAATGCTGGTTAAACCATTCATTTAATCATTAACTTTTTAATCTTTTTAAACATATCCTGACAGAAATTTGTTACTTAGTCGTAATAAAAAACAACTCAGTACAAATGAATACAATCCTGCTGACAGGTGCATCCGGATATATTGGTAAAGCATTGCTTCCCTGCCTTAAACAGGCGGGGTATGCTGTGCGTATTCTTACCACACAAAAAGTTGACCCTGACATAAAGGATGTTTTTCACTGGGATCCGCTTCGGGGCATTTTCGACGACAGAGCCGTGATCGGAGTGGATTACATCATCCACCTTGCAGGAGCAAGTGTTGGCACACACCCATGGACCAAAAAACGCCGCAAACTAATCATGGAAAGCAGGATAAAATCCACCACCTTGCTTTATCAGAAAATAACAAGGTTAAGCATTCCTTTGAAAGCTTTTATTTCGGCATCAGCAGTGGGTTATTATGGAAGTTCGCTTTCCGAAAAGGTGATGGACGAATATTCGCCTGCGGGCAGGGATTTCTTAGCCAGTGTTTGCGTTGAATGGGAAAGGGCTGTTGATTTATTTTCATTGGCCGGTTATCGCACTGTAAAAATCCGGACGGGTTTGGTTTTGGGCGCCGACGCTCCTGCATTGCAGAAAATGCTTATTCCTGTAAAACTTGGCATTGGCGGACCTTTAGGTTCAGGCAATCAACAAATACCCTGGATTGCGATTGATGATTTGTGTATGATTTACCTGAAGGCTATCGAAGACAATACCCTGAAGGGCAGTGTAAATGCCGTTGCTCCTCAATCAGTTACAAACAGGGTTTTCATGAAAACGCTTGCTGAAATATTCAACAAGCCATTTTTCATGCCTCCTGTACCTGCCATAATTCTGAAATTATTGTTAGGTGATATGGCCGTAATCATCACCGGAGGAAAAGCTGTTTATCCCCGGAGATTGATTTCTGTTGGTTTTGAATATAAATATCAGAATCTCAACAACTTATTTGCAACTTTTCGAAACCTGTGAAATGAATTAGTAAGTACTAATCTTTCTGACATGCATACTTCCGTCATGCAGTATAACTTTCAGCAGATAAACATTCGGTTGCAAAGATTGTACATTGCAATTAACAAGTAATTCATTTTCAGATTCCTGACTCAACACAATTCTGCCGGTGATATCTGTAATTTCAATGCGCTGAATCATTGCTGCTGATGAACTGACAGTCAGCACATCCCGGGCCGGCAATGGATATATCCTGATACTGTTTTCGGCATAAAGTACAGGCGCGTCAGAAACGACATTGGAACTCTTCCAGTTTACAGGATTATTATTATCAGAAAACCAGTCATTTAACTCCATAAATGGACCTTTACCATCTGCATCAAGCGGCCATGGAGCAACATCGGTATAATTTACCCGATCAATCACATTTCCGAAACCATCAACCAATAACAGATTTTCAGTATCATTTCCAAGATTTCTTGAAAACTGACCGAAAGCTTTAATGCCCCAGAATTGTTCAAAAACTTTGGCTGAGGACGCAATATAAATACTTTTTCCAGCTGCCAAAGTACTGTTTGCCGGAAATCTGTAGGTCAGACCCAGTTCTCTGAAATATATGCCGGTCAGGTTTACCGTAGCATTACCGGCATTGCTGATTCTGACAAATTCAAGACTATCTGCCTGATAACTGACTGTAACCGGGGGATTATAATTTATTGCTGAAATCACCAGTGATGGCACAGCAATATTTTCACATGCAGAATAACTCCCAATATTGGATGAAATCCAGGTTATTCTCTTCTGAATCCAATCTTTCATATTGTTGATATTCGTCGTTTGGTTTTCCGACTGACCCCATCTCGCCACATCCCTGGCAACAGCTTCAGCAATTTTCGACTTAATTCCATCTATGATGCCTGTCAACACATTATAATTCAGCGGTTTACCCGGTGCAATCAACTCGTTCCATCTTTTCGACAAATAGCATTTGAATGTAGCATTGGCAAACAGATTCCGCCAGTATTCCGGTCCTACATTTCCTCCATCATTAAATTGCCAAACATTGGTAAAACTCCGGTTGAAACCCCAGAGAAACAAATCATTCCCGTAAGTCAGATTAAAATCCCAGATGGGACCTGCCCTGAGTTTACCGCCCCTGTCCTTGTGATAGTAAGTACTGAACTGATATCCGTCCACATTCGAGGCAAACTCGTTGAGAATCATGAAATCCACAAAAGATGGAATATCAATGATCGATGGTATGCCATTGGTCAGAGAATTATTTTTTGCAGTTGCGGCAGTGGATAAAGACGAAAATTGGTTTTTGATAAAAGTGGTTTGTTGTGTAGTTACTACTTCCGGTTTTGGGGCATGATGAATAAAATCAGTCCCTGACATGTTCCATGCAACAGGGTCGTTTCCGGTAGTTTTATCAGATTTTGTTATATATCCTCCGGTAACAAACTGTCCTGCATTATCTGTATTAGTCATTTTCACTACATTCACCCGGTTTTTATCTACCTTAATCTTTTCAAGGAGCATATACAAACCACGGTAATCGCCATTGACTAAAACTTCACAATACTGAGCACGGGAACTATAATTTCCCAATCTGTTGTATAATTCGTAGGAAAAGAAATCTCTGAGATAGGAAGGTTCATATGACATTGAACTTAAAATCCAGTCATTTTCCGAAGGCATTCCCAGCAAAGGAATATTGTTGTTTGTAACACCATCAGTTTTCAGGGTTGTTAATCCATATGGTTTCTTTTCAGGAACCTGTGAGGTTGAACCCCTGATTTCTATGGATATTCTTCCGCTATAATTCAGAAATGCAACATTCGAAGAATCAGTCAAATAATTCCGGCTTCCATCCGGTCGGTAAATTAACTTCATCGTTGCCATTACCCTGTTTAAATCATTGATTTCATAAGGTTTTCTGGTAGCAGGATTGGTATCGGTTCTTATTAAAACGATTGGCAGATTAGAACTGGTAAACGGAAGTAGCTGAAAGTTGGAAAAAAAAATCAGCAGACATATTAAAGAGATTCTCATAAAGACAATATTGGACTGTTGGCGCACACAAAGATAGAATAACTTTTC
>JBILFS010000322.1:0-3270 GCA_044351455.1 Paludibacter sp.
TTCAGGTAAAGTTGGCGTTTGTCTGGTTACCTCCGGGCCGGCTGCTACTAATGCCATCACAGGTATTGCTGATGCCATGCTCGACAGCACACCAATGATTGTGATAACCGGACAGGTAGGTGCTGCTCTATTGGGAACTGATGCATTTCAGGAAATTGATGTGGTTGGTATTTCACAACCAATTACCAAATGGGCTTACCAGATTCGTCGCGCAGACGACATTGCCTGGGCAATTGCAAGGGCATTTTACATAGCAAGAAGCGGTCGACCGGGTCCTGTTGTTCTGGATATTACTAAAAATGCTCAGTTCCAGGAAATTGACTTCGATTATACGCCATGTAATTATATCAGAAGTTATATTCCGGAACCACTTGTAAACCGGGAAGATGTTGCACTTGCAGCAGAAATCATCAATCATGCTAAAAAACCTTATGCGTTGGTTGGTCAGGGCGTTATTCTTGGCGGTGCTGAAACTGAATTAAAGGAATTCTTATTGAAAGCAGATATTCCTGCTGCCTGGACATTATTAGGAGCATCAGCGATGGATACTGATTTTGAACTAAACAAAGGTTTCCTTGGAATGCATGGAAATGTAGCTCCAAATTTGATGACCAATCAGTGTGATGTTTTGATTGCCATCGGAATGCGTTTCGACGACAGGGTAACCGGAGATTTAAGCAAATATGCCAAACAGGCTAAAATTGTTCATCTGGATATTGATGCTGCAGAACTAAACAAAAATGTTAAAGCAGATGCACCTGTACTTGGAAATGTAAAACATTCTTTACCCTTACTTACATCATTGGTAAAAGAAGCAAAACATACATCCTGGATTGCTGAATTTAAACAGCACGATGACAGAGAATTCGAAAAAGTAATTGAAAGAGAAGTTTATCCAACAACCGGAGAATTAACCATGGGTGAAGTAATCCATAAAATTTCGGAAGCCACTAACAACAATGCGATAGTGGTTACAGATGTTGGACAAAATCAAATGATGGCAACAAGATATTCCGGATTTTCTCAAACTCGTAGTTTGGTTACTTCGGGCGGTTTGGGTACGATGGGATTTGGTTTACCTGCTGCAATGGGTGCCAAAATAGGTGCTCCCGAGCGCACAGTATTGATGTATGCCGGAGATGGTGGTTTTCAAATGACAATCCAGGAACTCGGAACCATCCTTCAGGAAAATATTGGTGTAAAAATGATTATCCTGAATAATCACTTCCTTGGTATGGTTCGTCAGTGGCAGGAAATGTTTTTTGATGAAAGATATTCATTTACCCGCATGAAAAACCCTGATTTTATTGCAATTGCAAAGGCTTACAGTATAGATGGTAAAGAAATCAGCGAACGTTCGGAACTGGATGCTGCCATTGCTGATATGTTGAAAGACGACAGTCCTTATCTGTTAGTTGTAAACGTAGAAATGAAAGGCATGGTTTATCCGATGATGCCAGCCGGAGCAGCAGTTGATAATATTTTACTTGGAGAATAAATAGAAAAATCATGGAAAAGAAATTATATACCCTTACCGTATTTTCAGAAAATACCGTTGGATTACTTGGACAAATTACCATCATCTTTACCCGAAGAGCACTGAATATTGAAACACTTTCCGTTTCACCCTCTGCCATCGAAGGTATACATAAGTTTACAATCACCATGTATTCAACTCAGGATGTGGTTGAAAAGGTGGTAAAACAAATTGATAAGAGAATCGACATTTTGAAATCCTATTACAATACCGATGATGATTTAATTTATCAGGAAATTGCGCTTTATAAAGTACCTACTGATAAAATTCTTGAAACCGGTACTATCGAAAACTGGATTCGCGATCACAATACCCGCATTCTGGAAATTAATGACACCTTCGTAGTATTCCAAAAAACCGGACATTATGATGAAACTCAAAGATTTTTTGAAGAACTCAGTGAATCATTTGGTGTTTTGCAATTCATCCGTTCAGGACGTGTTGCAATTACGAAATCAAAAGTTGAAAAACTTTCAGATATGCTTGAGAATCTTAAAAAATTTGAACAAAAAAATTAGCAATTAAAAGTAAAATAATGCAAAAATTTGTGTTTTGACAATAAAGACCGTATCTTTGCAGCATAATATCATTAAAGAACAAATAATCAATTAATAACTTAAAAAAGTCCTTATTTACTCATCATGATGTAGCGATAAGGCATTTTAAAAACAATGGCAAATTATTTTAATTCACTTCCTCATCGTTTAAGGGTTCAGGAATTAGCAAAATGTGATTTCATGGAAATGAGTGAATTCGCAGATGGTGTAAACAAACTTATTGGTAAAAAAATCGTTGTTGTGGGTTGTGGTGCTCAGGGACTTGCTCAGGGTTTAAACATGCGCGATAGTGGTTTGGATATTGCTTATGCTTTGAGAAAAGTTGAAATTGATGAGAATCATGTGTCTTATCAGAATGTTGTTGAAAATAAATTCCAGGTAGGAACATTCGAAGAAATGATTCCTCAGGGTGATTTGGTTTTAAATCTTACTCCGGATAAGTATCATACATCAGTTGTTAATCAGGTTATGCCATTGATGAAACAAGGTGCATGTTTATCTTATTCTCACGGATTTAACATCGTTGAAGAAGGCATTCAGATCCGTAAAGACCTGACTGTAATCATGGTAGCGCCTAAATCTCCTGCTTCAGAAGTAAGAGCAGAATTCCTTCGTAACTTTGGTGTTCCTACGCTTATTGCAGTTCACCTGGATAATGATCCTAATGGTGATGGACTTGAAATTGCCAAAGCTTATTGTGTTGGAACAGGTGGTCATAAAGCCGGCGTTCTGCATTCATCATTTGTTGCTGAAGTGAAATCGGATTTGATGGGCGAACAAACTATTCTTTGTGGTTTGTTACAAACTGGTTCTATCCTTTCATTCAACAAAATGGTTGAAAAAGGCATTGATTCAGGATATGCATCAAAGTTGGTTCAGTACGGATGGGAAGTAATTACAGAAGCATTGAAGATCGGTGGTATCACACACATGATGGACCGTCTTTCAAATCCTGCAAAAATTGAAGCCTATAAAATTGCTGAAGAATTGAAAGAAATTATGACTCCGCTTTTCAACAAACACATGGATGATATTCTTTCCGGAGAATTTTCAAGGGTTATGATGGAAGACTGGGCAGCAGGTGATAAAAATCTGTTGACATGGAGAGCTGCAACCGGAGAAACTGCATTCGAAAAAACTCCTGCAGGTGCTGTGGAAATCAGCGAACAGGAATAT
>JBILFS010000324.1:0-3263 GCA_044351455.1 Paludibacter sp.
CAACAAAAAAGCAGCGTTGATGGTGAATGGTCAGAAGCAAAGCTTTTCTATCATTCAGCAGAAAATAATCCCGGGTGAATCGTACATCTGGTTCCATGCAGCATCTTTGGGGGAATTTGAACAGGGACGACCAGTCATGGAGGTATTGAAGAAACAGAATCCGGCAACAAAAATCCTGCTTACTTTCTTCTCTCCATCAGGATATGAAATCAGGAAGCAATATACAGGGGCAGATATCATCATTTATTTACCTTTTGATACAAGAAAGAATGCGGAGAAATTGTTGCAGATGATTCCAATAAGCAAGGCAATTTTTATCAAATACGAATTCTGGCCGAATTATTTGCAGGCATTGAAAAAGAAAAACATTCCGTTTTATTCCATTGCGGCCATTTTCCGTCACGAACAGTTATTTTTCAAATCCTATGGTCATTGGTATCTGAATCTTTTAAAGGATTTTACCCATATTTTCGTACAGGATGAAAACTCGTCGGGTTTATTAAAAACCCATCTAATTACACAACATACCATTGCCGGCGATACCCGTTTCGACCGTGTGCTGGAAATTGCAGCACAGGCAAAAGAAATTCCACTGATTGAAAAATTTGCTTCAAACTCCGGCTTTGTTTTGATTGCCGGAAGCTCCTGGCCGACCGATGAAACTTTGTTAATCCAATGGATGAAAGAAAATCCGGAAAGCAAATTAATCATCGTTCCGCATGAAATTCATGATTCACACATTCAATCAATCATGAAACAATGCGGGGAAGATGCGATTCGTTTCACGGAGGCTAATAATGACATTATTCAGACATACAGGTGTTTAATCCTCGACACCATGGGCATGCTTTCATCAGTTTACCGCTACGGCAATCTGGCTTATGTTGGCGGAGGATTTGGCGTTGGAATTCATAACATTACCGAAGCTGCTGTATGGCAAATCCCGGTAATTTTTGGTCCGAATTACCACAAATTCAGGGAAGCGAAAGATTTGATTGCGTTGCAGGGTGCAAAATCGATAACAAATTACGATGAACTGCAAACCGCCATCCTGTATTTTAAAAACAATCCCGAAAGCGGGAAAATAGCGGGAGCATATGTGCGGAAAAATGGTGGGGCAACGGGTAAAATTCTGTTGCAATTAGATGCATCACATTTGAAAATGATATAATTAAACAGGTTTTTTTTATCTTTGCAAATAGTTAGCAAATTAATAAAATATTAAAGTATGAACGAGGTAGAATTTGAAGCGATTTTCCCGATTAAAGTTCAGGATCTTATTTCATTAATAATTGAAAAAGAAAAATCTGACTTTAAAGTGGCTGTTCAATACTTGTATGAATCTCAACTATATGATGTTTTGGCTGATGAAAAAACCAAATTGTGGCATATTAGTTCAGAAAAACTACTTGAAATGCTGATGACAGAAAAAAAGACAGGAGTATTGATTTATCCGGATATTGTATGATTCATTTAAACAAAATTGCCCAATTTCAGTTATTTTGTCTCGAGCATTATAAATATGCAGAAGGCATTAAGGGCAGGGATGCTTTAAATATCTTTAACAGACATCTGGTATTTAATTTTATATCTGATAATTATGAGGTTTTACATACACAGGGAAAGCAGTATATTATATCAGAAATTTCATCTTTTATAAATAATCATCAATGAAATTATATCATGGAGGTACAGTTGCTGTACAAAAACCGGAAATAATTGACTCTCAACGATTTCTTGATTTTGGTAAAGGATTTTACGTTACAACCAACCCTGAACAAGCTGAAAGATGGGCGAAAATCAAACAAAAGAGAAAAGGTAATGACGCTGATTCAATAGTTTCTGTATATGATTTTGATGAAGAGATTTTTAATCAAAACAGCTATAAGATAAAATCATTTAATACTGCAAATGAGGAATGGCTTGACTTCATTGTGGTTAACAGAAAATCTCACATTCATAATCCATACGACATTATCATTGGTGCTGTAGCAAATGACACATTATATTCAACTTTAGTTCTTTTCGAAGCTGGCATTTTATCAAAAGCAGAAACAATAATCAGACTAAAAGCACATAAATTGTTTGGTCAGATTTCTTTTCACAATGAAAAAGCTTTAAATGAACTGGTTTTTTCTCATAGTTATCAGGTAAAATAGACTATTAAATAGATTTCACATAAATGGCTCAAAAACCCTCAATACCCAAAGGTACCCGCGATTTCACTCCACAGGAAATGGCCAACCGCAACTATATTTTCAACACCATCAAGGATGTTTTCAGACTTTACGGTTTTCAGCAGATAGAAACGCCAGCCATGGAAAATCTCTCCACACTGATGGGAAAATATGGCGAAGAAGGAGACAAACTTTTGTTCAAGATATTGAATTCCGGTGATTTTATTACCGGTGCCACTGATGCGGAATTGCTGGAGAAGAACAGCATCAAACTAACCAATAAATTTTCCGAAAAAGGATTGAGATACGACCTCACCGTGCCCTTTGCTCGTTTTGTGGTTCAGAACAGGGATAAAATATCTTTTCCTTTCAAGAGATATCAGATTCAACCGGTTTGGCGTGCCGACAGACCTCAGAAGGGACGGTACCGCGAGTTTTATCAATGTGATGTGGATGTGGTTGGCAGTGACTCGCTGTTGAATGAACTCGAATTGATTCAGATTGTGGATGAAGTTTACAGGAGATTGAAAATCAATGTGGTAATCAAAATCAACAACAGAAAAATCCTTTCAGGCATTGCTGAAATCATTGGAGAGGCTGAAAAAATTACTGACATCACAGTAGCCATCGACAAAATGGATAAAATCGGTTTGGAGAAAGTGAATGAGGAAATTGCATCCAAAGGTATCAGTCAGGAAGCCATTGAAAAACTCCAACCTATACTGTTGCTTTCAGGGTCAAACGCCGAAAAACTGACTCAATTAAAAGAGGTGTTGAAAGATTCTGAAACAGGACTGAAAGGCGTTGAAGAACTGGAAACAATCTTCGGATTGTGTGAAACCATGCAAATTGAAACGCAAATCGAACTCGATCTGACTCTGGCACGGGGACTCAATTATTACACAGGTGCCATTTTCGAAGTCAAAGCCCTGGATGTACAAATCGGCAGCATTACCGGTGGTGGCAGATACGATAATCTGACAGGAGTCTTCGGCATGGAAGGCGTGTCGGGAGTAGGCATTTCATTTGGCGCCGACAGAATCTATGATGTGTTAAATCAGTTGAATTTATATCCTGAAACATCCG
>JBILFS010000325.1:0-3262 GCA_044351455.1 Paludibacter sp.
AACATGGCTGAAAACCACGCATATAGCAGTTTTTGATTCTTGTTGATTAATAATTCTTTAGATTGTATCATTTCTTTTTTCTTCGAAACGACTTTCGAAACAGTTTTATTAAAATTCTGATTATTGTCAGGACTACATAAAGAAATAAGCTGAAAATCAACACATAATGTAAGGATGATAGTATCTCAATGGCGGGAGATTTATAAAAAATCACAGCGCCGATATTTCCCAGAAAAGATACAAGTAAACATACTGAAAAAGTGATCAGTTCTGCTTTGATTCGTTTTGCTTTAATGACTATATCCTTCATGTGTTAAACTTTATGATTCAGGTAATTGATTTTATATGCATCAGGATAACTCAATATTTTTTCCTGAACAATGGCTTCGTGGCCCAACAAACAAAGTTGCGTGGCATAATAACCTTCTTCAGCAATTAACGGAGGTTGTTTTTCCGTAATTATTGCTTCAGCAAAAGCATCGAGCAGGAGAGAGGTTCCATCACCAACAGGCTTATGGTCTAACAAATAATGTCCTTCATTGACATTGGCCGTTTCAGGAACCCAACTTGTACCGGCAAATGGAACAGCCCCGAAAATTGCATTTTCAATATCGTTAATCATTTGCAGAAAGGCAGGTGCCGGAGGTACATCTTCGTAAAAATACTTGCTTTTTTCCGGTTCTACAGTTCCCTTGCTGCAAAGAATTTGTTCTTCTAATCCGTAGAATTTATTGGATAAAATTGAATCGTAGTTCAACTTTACACCATTGTCATACATATAGATACAACTAACATTGTCATACACTTCCCGTTTTTCCTTCCAGAAAGTTATAGCGCCATGACCCATCACTTTGTTTGGGATTTCCCGCATTGCCCACGTTCCAATCTGAAGCTGATGGCAAGCGAGTTCAGTCATAGTGCCCTTAGAAAATTCGTTGTACAATCGCCAGTTAATTTGTTTGTCGGTTGCATTGGCAGGTACAGGGCGGCGCCAGTCGTTGTTGCGGTGCCAGAAGGTTCTAATGCCACTGATGGCTCCAAATTCTCCGGAATGAACCATTTCAATTGCATGAATATAGCGGGGATCGAATAAACGTTGTTGTCCAACAAAAAACACCTTGCCTGATGAAAGATATTTCTGATAAATCTGATGGGTTTTATCCATATCATACCCAATTGCCTTTTCGCAAAAAACATGTTTACCCGCATCAAAGGCATCCATAGCCATTTGGTAATGCTCATGGAGCGGTGTTGCAATCAGCACGGCATCCACATTTTTATCTTCCAGCAGTTTTCGGTAATCCCGATATACCTTTGCTTTGGGAGCCATTTCTAATGCAGCATCAATGGATGGTTGAAAAGTGTCGCAAACAGCCACGATGTCAACTTTCGGGTTCTTAACCAGAAAACTCATCAGAAGCTGTCCCCTCGAGCCCGGTCCGATAATTCCAATGCGGGCTTTGCTGCCGATTGTATTTTTTTGTTCAGAAAATGCAGAAAACCAGGGACTTGTCGCCAATAAGACGCCACCACTAATCATTCCCATGTTTTTCAGAAATTGTCTTCTATCGATATTTGTCATGTTCGATTTATCTACAGTTTATAGAAATATCTCCATTCCCTGCGGGGTTTACTACCTTCCAAAAGTTTGTTAGCGACATCATTATCGATGAATTTTTTCTTTTTGGGATCAAATTTCAATTTGGCATTCAATTGTTGAGCGATTACACCCAGACAAAATACCTGACTCAATGGTCCGGCTACTTCAAACGGCGAACGGGTTTTTTCCTGACCTTTACAAGCCAGCAAGAAGTTTAAAAAGTGATTAGAAGTGCTTTTTGGAACTTCAGGTAGTTTCGAAGCCATTTCAGCAGCTTTCTCAGCAGGAATAATTGTGAGTGTGCTTCCGTGCGAACCACCTTTGAAAGTTAAATCCCTGCCATAAATAATTTTACCCGGATTAAGTTTCGAAGGCACTATTTGTCCGTTGCTTGGTGGTGGGATAGATGGGTCGAGTTCTACATTGCCATATCCTGCAGGTACAGGTGGCAGGTTATCCATTCCGTCGTACCAGGTTATTGTACAAGGAGGCATATCCTTACGAGCCGGAAATTTAAATTCGATGGTGGATGAATATGGGAAAAAGAACGGATTATGACCCTTCGCATACAACATATTCACTTCGGTAGGATATCCTAACTCCAGGAATTCATGAGCTGTATCAACAATATGTGCTCCCCAATCACCGAGGGCACCCATGCCGTAATCGTACCAGCAGCGCCATTGTCCGTTTACATAATCTTTGTTGTAATCGCGCCATTGTTCTGTACCCAACCAGGTGTCCCAATCCATGGTTGCGGGAACAGGTTCAGCTCCGGGCATTGCTTTCATATTCGAGTCGAACTTATGCCAGCGGCGGGCATTGTTCATGTGAGCAGTGATGGCTGTTACACCACTGATGATACCTGCTTCTTTCCATGCTTTGAACTGAAAATAGTTGGGGTCAGAATGTCCCTGATTACCCATTTGTGTTACTACGCCATATTTTTTGGCACCCTGCATCATCAATTCCACTTCGCGGAAAGTATGGGCCATGGGTTTTTCAACATATACATGTTTGCCCAATGACATGGCCAGCATGGTTGCCGGAAAGTGACTGAAATCAGGTGTTCCAATAACGACTGCATCAATTTTCCCCGCTATTTCGTCGAACATTTTGCGGTAATCCTGAAAACGCGGAGCATCCGGAAATTTATTCATTATTTCCAGCGTATGAGGAGCACCCATATCCACATCGCACAGGGCAACGATATTGCATTGTCCTGTTTTGTGTAAATCGCGGATTATTTCTGCTGCACGAAAACCTACACCGATGCAAGCCAGGTTTACTTTTTCAGTTGAAGCAATTTTCCGTGGTTTCGGATTTTTAGCCGCTAAACCGTCGAGTGTTAAGCCCGATAATGCCGTTGTGGCAGTAATGATTGATAGTTGACGAAAGAAATCACGTCGTGATGATTTTGAATTTAAGTCCATTAGAAATGTGTTTTTACGAAATATCCGCAAAGATATTAATAGTTAATTAATAAATAATTAAATTGCAATTAATATCTAATCATATTTTTAATTTTCGCAATATTCGAGTTGTAAGAACAACATTAATTTTTATAACAGACCTAATAATTCAGGATAAAATGCATGATTACATTTTATCCTGAATTAAAAAGTTCCAAAACAATTTATATTGATATGGATTCTTTGATTA
>JBILFS010000326.1:0-3251 GCA_044351455.1 Paludibacter sp.
ATTGGAAGTTGATCCAACCTGAGAAGATACGATTAATCTTGCTGCTTCTTCAAAAAGCGGATCTTTTTTGCTCATATCAACCGAACTTAAGTCTGCTCCATCGCCTTCCGGACGCACATATTCAGGTAGATAGAAAGCTGTGGTGAAACCTTGCTGATCGCCGATATGATGTACCACATTTTCCACTTCAGGAGTATCCACAAAAGCACATTGCACGCGTATGAGTTCATTCCCTGAGGTAAATAGCATATCACCCCGACCTACCAACTGATTGGCGCCCGGTCCGTCGAGAATCGTTCTGGAGTCCATCATCGACGATACCCTGAATGCTACCCTGGCCGGGAAGTTGGCTTTGATTACACCGGTAATGATGTTCACCGATGGTCGTTGTGTGGCGATAATCATATGGATGCCAATGGCACGTGCCAACTGAGCAATACGGGCAATCGGAAGCTCTACTTCTTTGCCTGCTGTCATAATCAGGTCCCCAAACTCATCCACAATCACAACGATGTAGGGTAAAAATTTATGTCCTTTCTCCGGATTCAGTTGGCGGTTGATAAATTTTTCATTGTACTCGCGGATATTGCGTACATGGGCTTTTTTGAGCAAATCATAGCGGTCGTCCATTTCCTTACAAAGTGAACTGAGCGTTTCCACCACCTTCGTTGTATCTGTGATGATGGCATCTTCTCCATCGGGCAGTTTGGCTAAGAAATGCTTTTCAATATCGCCATAGATATTAAACTCTACTTTCTTTGGGTCAATCAATACCAATTTTAATTCTGCCGGATGTTTTTTGTACAACAAAGAAGTGATGATGGCATTCAATCCTACCGATTTACCTTGTCCTGTTGCTCCTGCCACTAATAAGTGTGGCATTTTGGTTAAGTCAACCATGAAAATCTCATTGGTAATGGTTCTTCCGAAAGCAACCGGCAATTCAAATTTCGACTCCTGAAATTTTCTGGAAGCGATGATGGAATGCATTGAAACAACCTGTGGATCAGCATTTGGTACTTCAATACCAATGGTTCCTTTTCCGGGTATCGGAGCGATGATGCGAATGCCGGTGGCAGCCAGACTCAACATGATGTCGTATTCTAAGTTGCGGATTTTCGATATTCTCACACCATCTTTCGGTACAATTTCATACAGGGTGATGGTTGGACCAACGGTTGCCTTAATCGACTTGATTTCAATGCCATAATGCAAAAGGGTAGTGGTAATTCTTTCCTTATTGGCTGTTTGTTCTTTCATGTCGACCTGGGTTTCATTGTCTGTCCCGTAAATCTTCAACAGGTTGAGTGTTGGTGGCTTATAACGTGATAAATCCAGGGTTGGATCGTATTTACCTAATTTTGCGAGATTGTATGCAGGGTCTGTATTGTCATCTTCCTCTTCAACAGGTTTGCTGTCGACAGGCTTATTGTCCTCATTGTCAATTGGTTTTGCAATTTCAAAGGCAACATTGGGGTGAGATGGCGGAACGATCACATCATCTTCATCTTCTTCCTGTGTATTACCTTTGTCATCGAAAGAATGAAAATCATCATGATTTTGTTTGATCCAGTCTTCCGGTAAAATCTCGGTACCAACAGCAACAGAAGGTTGTCTCAAGTCTTCATCTTCATCTGCAAAATGTTCAATTGCTGCTTTCTTTTTGGATGTGAAGATTTTTTTAATCCAAATGATGGTTTGAGCTGAAACAATGATGCTGTATATCAGCATGGAACCGGCAACGGCAAGCAAATAGCCAAATTCTCCTATGAAAGAAATAATCCAGTTGGTTGCCACATAACCATGCTTTCCCCCCAATAAAAAGAAGATGTCGGGTTTCAGATATACATCTATAAAACCGAGCGCCAGAGATAGCCAGATAAGCCAGAAGGATAAATGAAAAAATGATTTCCAAAGAGAAAAAAGTCTTTTCTTCATCAATCGGAATGATAAAATAACACTAAATAGCAGTACAGCAAATGATCCTAACCCAAATCCCTGATGAATGAATTTATGTGCTGTTATAGCACCAATCACAGAACTGATATTTTCAATCTGATTTCTTTCCCGGATGAGCGTCCGGAATGTTTCTTCCATCTTGCTTTGATCCTGTGCTCCGGTGAAGAAATAGGAAATCATACCGGCAGAAAAGTAGAGTGTCATCATAAAAAGTGACAAACCCATCACAAAATGCAGACTTTCATTCCCGAAAATTTCCTTCAGACTTTTTCCATCTGATTTAACGGGCGTTTTTTTTGTATTGGGCTGCTTGCTTGTTTTTTCAGCTTTGGTTGTATTGTCGAGATTAACATGATATGTTTCTTCCCGGGCTTCGGTTTGTGGTCTGACTGGTTTCCTTGGTGGCATTTTATTTATTTTCAGTGATTGATTTGCAAAAATAAGAAAAAACATGCGGAATTTATTAAATTTGCAGAAAATAGTTTTCCACAATATTTAGAGAGAAACAGCCCATGTCTTTACTTGTAACTGACAAAATTTCAATAGGTTATATCAATAAAGGATTAAAAACTCCTGTTCAGCACGATTTGGATCTTACCATAGGTGCCGGTGAAATGGTTTGTCTGATTGGTCCGAATGGCACAGGTAAATCAACCTTATTGAGGAGCTTAAGTGGCTTACAGCCCGCATTATCAGGAAAAATACTGATTGATAACCAGGAATTGACAAGATTGACTGTTAGTGAAAGATCTTTTCTGATTTCTCTTGTTTTAACCGATCGTATCGAAATTGAAAATGCAACTGTTTATTCCATTGTTGCTATGGGAAGACAACCGTACAGCAATTGGTGGGGGAATCTGAGGGAAGAGGATGAGTCGAAAATTCAGGAGGCAATCAAAATGGTGCATCTGGAACACAAAAAAGATTGCTTGTTGAGTGAACTTTCTGATGGTGAAAAACAGCGTGCCATGATTGCCAAGGCTTTTGTTCAGGATACACCATTGATTATGCTTGATGAACCTACCGCCCATCTTGATTTGCCCAACAGGGTGGAAATCATGTTGTTGTTGCATAAACTGGCGCATGAAACGGGGAAAGCTGTGTTGTTGTCTACCCACGAACTGGATATGGCTTTGCAGGCTGCCGACAGGATTTGGTTGATGACTGCAGATAAAGGTGTTGAAACAGGTGTACCAGAGGATTTGGTTCTTAATGGTCATTTTAATGAGGCATTTTTTAGTCCGAATTATGTATTTAATCCTTCCAATGGAAATTTTTCGATGAACTATCAG
>JBILFS010000022.1:0-11878 GCA_044351455.1 Paludibacter sp.
ACATCTCTCAGGCCAATTGTAACGACAAGACTCATGCTAATGCAATTGAAAGACTCAACAGGAATGATTCCTTTTGATAAACAATATATGCTCGATGGAGAAAAACTGACTGTGATGAAAAATTCACCTTTCATTCCCAGAATTATCGATCTTTCGGAAGAATTGGCCATTCGTATCAATATTGAAGAAAAATCGTTTAATGCATTGGATGAACTGGCTCAGTCGGTTGTAGAGAAAAAGTCTAAATATGCAGTTTGCGCAGAATATCTGGCAGAAGGATTACTAAAAAAGTATCCTCAACTCGATATTTCTGTTCCATTGAGTTTTCATCAGGAGCTGTCGTGGTGTGTAAGTAGTCAATCGAAAAAACTTCACGAACAGTTAAATAATTTTTTAAATGAATTTGTAGGATCGATGGAGTACTGGCAACTTTACTATCAGTACTTCCCCAAAAAATAAAAAATATGCCATTAAATATTCCCGTTACATTGCCGGCAGTTGATGTGTTGAGAAATGAAAATATTTTCGTGATGGATTCAGAAAGAGCATCAACTCAGGAAATCAGACCTTTGAAGATAGTGATTCTCAATCTGATGCCGATTAAAATAACAACTGAGACTGATCTTATCCGATTGCTGTCGAACTCACCTTTACAAATAGAAATTAGTTTCCTGCAACTGGAAAGTCATACTTCAAAAAATACTCCTATCGAACATATGATGACATTCTATCAGAAGTTTGATGTGATTAGTCAGAGTAATTACGACGGTATGATTATTACCGGTGCGCCTGTTGAACAACTTCCATTTGAAGAAGTGGATTACTGGCCAGAAATGGTGAAAATCATGGATTGGGCCAAACACCATGTTACATCCTCAATTTTCATTTGTTGGTCGGCTCAGGCTGCCTTATATCATTATTATGGGGTTCCAAAATATCCATTGAAGGATAAGATGTTTGGAGTTTTTGAACATCACATACATAACCCTAAAAATCCAATTTTCAGAGGTTTT
The DNA here is from genome assembly GCA_044351455.1 of Paludibacter sp. GTDB lineage: Bacteria > Bacteroidota > Bacteroidia > Bacteroidales > Paludibacteraceae > Paludibacter. The sequence goes on from JBILFS010000022.1 coordinate 1,014, forward strand.
GATGATGTTTTTTACGTGCCACATTCCAGACATACTGAAGTTCGTTCCAAAGATATTGAAAAAGTACCGGAATTAACCATACTTTCTGAATCTCCCGAATCCGGCGTTTATATGGTGATGGCGCAGAATGGAAGAGAACTTTTCGTGACCGGTCACTCTGAATATTCTCCGATGACACTGGATTCAGAGTATAAGCGGGATGTAAGCAAAGGGTTACCTATCAATTTACCACAGAATTATTATCCTGATAATAATCCTGAAAATGAACCTGTTGTGAGATGGAGAAGTCATGCCAATTTGTTAATTACCAACTGGCTGAATTACTTTGTTTATCAGGAAACTCCTTATGATTTGTCTCAGATTGAATAATATTTCATTTTCCGTACTTCGTTATTGGAGAAAAGTATAGCATTAATTACATGCGCAAAATTGAATTATTGGCACCAGCCAAAAATCTGGAATGTGGAATAGCTGCTGTCGATCATGGTGCAGATGCTGTGTACATCGGGGCATCCAGATTCGGAGCAAGGGCTGCTGCCGGTAATTCGATTGAAGATATCCGGAAATTGATTGACTATGCCCATCTGTTTTATGTCAGGGTTTATGTGGCAATCAATACAATTTTTTATGATGACGAACTGACTGAGGCTGAAAAGCTTATAAAGGAATTATTGGCGGCAGGAGTTGATGCAATCATTGTTCAGGATATGGCTGTGCTGAAGATGAATATTCCGCCTGTGGTTTTGCATGCAAGCACACAAACCGACAACAGAACGATAGACAAAGTGAAGTTCTTACAGAATTCCGGCTTCTCAAGGGTTGTACTGGCAAGAGAACTTACCCTGAAACAAATCAAAGAAATTGCAGATAATACGAAAGTTGAATTGGAAGCTTTTGTTCATGGAGCGTTGTGTGTGAGTTATAGTGGTCAATGTTATATCAGTCAGGCTATTACCGGCAGAAGCGCAAACCGGGGCGAATGTGCTCAATTTTGCCGGCTTCCATACGATCTCACTGACAATGAAGGAAATAAACTTATCCGGAATAAACATTTATTATCGTTGAAAGACCTTGATTTATCAGAATATCTGGAGGATTTGCTTGATGCAGGTGCCATGTCTCTTAAAATTGAAGGAAGATTAAAAGACATTGATTATGTGAAGAATATTACAGCCCATTATCGTCAGAAACTGGATAAAATATTTGCTTCCAATAAACAATACTTTAAATCATCATCAGGAGAAATAAAGTTCTATTTTGAACCCAACCCGGATAAAAGTTTCAGAAGATCATCGACAAATTATTTTTTACAGGGCCGGCATGATAATATACACTTGCCGGATACACCCAAATCAACAGGGGAGGAGATAGGCGTTGTAAAAAGAATTAAAGATGGTTTTATTGAACTGCTAACCAATACAAAAATCAATCAGGGGGATGGACTTTGTTTCGTTGATTCAAATGGTAATTTAGCCGGATTTCAGGTTAATAAGGTCAGAGACAATGCAGTTATGCCACATCAAATGCCGGAAATTGCATTAGGAACACTTGTTTTTCGTAATAAGGACAATGATTTTGAACGTGTGTTGCGAGGGAAAACTGCTGAAAGAAAGCTTGCAGCCAAATTAATTTTCAAAGAAATTCCCGATGGCTTTGAATTAATACTGACTGATGAAAATGAGAATTGTGTTCAGAAAACATTTCAATTTGAGAAAGAAAAGGCAAAGAATGAAACATCAGCCTTAGAAAACATACAGAAACAGTTGTCGAAAGCAGGAGATACGATTTTCAATATAACTGAGGTTGAAGTGATTACATCATTGATACCATTTTTGCCGGTTTCTGTTTTGAATGATTGGAGAAGGCAAATTCTGCAGCTCATGCTTGAAAAAAGGATTGAGTCATACAAAAGAGAAGTGCCAGCTGTTAGAAGTAATGCTGTTTTTCCTGAAAAACTAACATACCTCGGAAATGTCAATAACAAGCTGGCATATCAATTCTACAGTGAGCATAGCGTTAATGAAATCAATCCGGGATTTGAAGTAAAAGCTGAAGCAGGCGTACCACTGATGTTTACAAAACACTGCATCAAATACGAATTGGGTTTTTGTCCGAAGACAGGATGTAGGGAAAAATTGGCCGAACCGCTGTTCCTGAATCATCAGAAACACCGGTTCAGACTTGATTTTGATTGTTTGAAATGTGAAATGAAGGTTATTTTAACCTGATTTCAGTTTTACTATCCACATAACTTCCCAGAATACCGATGCCATTTTCGATGTTATTGAAGATCACGACCGGTTCGCTAAAGAAATCTGTAAAACTATCCTGATTTGCTTTTTTTGTTTGGATGAAAAGAAACATATCCCGTGTAATGCTTTGGATGTTAATTTCATAATTGGGAATTCCCCCGCCATAGGACCATTCCTTTGGATTTATTTCACCGGGTTTTGATCTGAAGTAACTTACCTGTTGCTCAATGGTAAATTTAATCTCATTTCCATTGAATAAATCATCATTAATCAGGTGGAAGTTGTCAGAATTAGATCCTCCCAAATCACCCTCAAGTAAATCAAAGATATTATCACCCTTAACGTTGTATCCCTGCAGACTGAAATATGTATTCCATTCATTCATTCTGGCATTGGTTGTGTCGTTCAGATTAAAGGTCTTCATGGAGATTCTGTAATAATCTTTCCGGTCAGGATTATCCTTGATAATGATATTAATCAATAGTTTTCCACTTACATTTTCTCCCAAAACATCACCTCCGGAAAAAACAGAATTGGATGCACCGGCAATGAATGTCGTATCGATTTTTACGATAACTGCTTTTTGTGGAACCTGAGTTTTAGTTTTAACATCTTCATACGTTGGCACCTTTGCAATCAGTTCAATCACATCATTTTCTTTGGGTTTGTAAGCGCCTTTATACCAGCCATCCAGATCATGGCTCAATTGTTCCTTTAAAACATTGTTCACATAAAGATCAATTTTTGCATTTTTAACTAAAACAAAATTATTGCCCGAATTCAGGAAGAACTTACTTTTGCTTAAATGCACACTAATAACAGAGTCCGGGGTGATATAACTATTCATGACAATTTTATTGTCGGTAATATCACCATTGAATTCAATATCTTTTTCACACGAAAGGCTGAAAAATAATATTGCTATAATTGAAATATAATGCGTAATTTTCATATTTTTACCATTTATAAGTATAACTAATTGATGGAATGAAAGTGAATATGGAGAGTTGAACAAGTTTTTCTTCACTTGAATATGTTAGCGTTATCGGATTCCAGTACATTTCTGTTTTTGTGTACACCAGAAACGGATTGAGATTATTGTAAACATTGTAAGCACTCAGGTTCCAGGTTCTTGTGCCATGTTTCTTTTTCTTGTGGAAATTAACACCAATATCCATCCTGTGATAAGGATTAAACCTGAAATTGTTCCTTCCACTGATATGTTCGATGGTTTCTGTAATATTCCCTTTGGTGCTGTAACTGTTATAGCCACTTCCATAACCATCATAATAATAATTAGTCATTTCACCCGGAACCTGAATTGTACCATATTTCTGCAAAGCCAGTGTTCCTGCATTTCCGGAGCCATAAACCCAGGTACCTGTCAGGTCGATTTTTTCACTGAATTTATGTGTAACAACTACTTTGAAATCGTGTCTTCTGTCGTATTTTGCCGGGAAAACCCTGCCAAAATTAATTTCCTGACCGGGTCGATTGAATAATCTTTCCGATTTCGACCAGGTATATGCCACCCAACCGGTTGTTTTTCCGATATTTTTCTGGGCCATTAATTCTAAACCATACGACCAGCCATCACCGACTACAACCTTGTCTTCCCAACCGGTACTGGATCCAAAAAACGATGCACCATCCTTGTATTCAATCAGATTATGCATGGATTTATAATAAGCCTCTGCTGATAAATCGACGAGATTATTCAGGTTATAGAATGCTCCGAGAGCAACCTGATGCGAATTCATTGGTTTAACCCTGCTGGTTGCCGGGACCCACAAATCCGTTGGCATGCTGATGTTGGAGTTCGATAAAAGATGAATATTCTGACTCATGGCTGCATATCCCGTTTTGAAAGATAATTTTTCATTGACCAGAAATCTCATACTTGCCCTTGGCTGAACAGATTGATAAACTTCATTCTGAACCCCGAACATGGAATAATGTAATCCCAGATTCATTTTTACGGCATAACCAAGGTTGATGTCATCCTCCACATAAAAAATGGTTTCGTGCGCATCTATGGGATTCTCACCAATTGTAGTATCAATCTCAATATTGGTGTTTGCCGTTTCTTTCACCTGAAAAACCGATACGCCGGGAGTAAATCTGTGTGAAGTATAGTTGGTTCCAAACTTCACATTATGATCGGGATGAGGGGTATAATCAAAATCGAGTTTAAAAGCGTAATCTCTGATTCCTGAATTATAACCCAGGTAGATTTCAGATTTCATGTTTTGAGGAGGATTTTTCCATTCCGTAACAGATTCATTACCCACACCCACACTAAAGCGGTATTGATTGTAAGTAGCAGTGGCATTCATGAATAGTTTGTTGTTAATCAGGTGGTTCCATCTTAAGGAAGTCACAAAATTACCCCAGTTCCAGTCCATTTTCATTCTCGATTCATATTTGCCATTTTCAAAACTTGAGTAGCCATCTCTTACGTTTGCATAAATGATATCATCTCCAGAATATAAACTTAAAAACAGCCTGTCTTTATCAGAAAATTTATGACTTACCTTGGCATTCAGGTCGTAGAAATAATAACCGGCAGTCATTTTGGCATCAAAGTTTTGAGCTTTGCTTGCAAAATAAATAATTGGTTGTATGATTAAATCTGAATATGTTCTTCTTGCTGAAACATGAAAAGTGGTGTTTTTGCTGAATAGCGGTCCTTCAAGTGTAATTTTGGATGAAATAACTCCTAATGTAACATTACCACTAAGTTTTTTATCATTCCCGTCATTCATTCGTATGTCAACAACAGAAGATAGTCTACCCCCGAATCTTGCAGGGAAACTTCCTTTATAAAATGTAACATTTTTGATTGCATCCGGATTAAAAACAGAAAAGAAGCCAGCCATATGATTCACATTGTATATGGGGGCACCATCCAGTAAAAATAAATTCTGATCGGGGCCACCACCACGCACATAGAAACCATTAGAGCCTTCTGAGCCATTCTGAACTCCGGGTAACAGTTGCAATGCTTTTATCAGATCGGCTTCGCCGAATAGGGTAGGGATGTTTTTAATCTGTGTTATGGGTACTTCAATTACACCCATTTGTGAAGACTTAACACCGGAAATCTTCTGATTAGCTGTAACGGTAATTTCCTCCAGACTGACTGATTGAATCATTTTTATGTTGATAACCGTATCTTTTGCAAGTTTGAAAACTGTTTTTAAACCGGTATATCCAACATATGAGAATTGCAAATCAACCATTCCTGCCGGGATAGTTAAAGAGTAGAATCCATATGCATTGGAAACCGTCCCCTTTTTGCTGTTCAAATCATAAACAGAGGCATTAATCATAGTTTCTCCACTGGAATTATCGGTAATATAACCACTGATGGTGTAGTTCTGACTGATTGCAGTCAAACTAAAAAAACTAAAAAAAATAAATAATAAACTTTTCTTTTTTCTCATGAATTTTTAAGTTTGGAATGGATGGTTTTATTTAAGTGAATTTAAGTATTTATCTGAAAACTATATCTTTAACAATTTCAGAGCCTATGTGTTTATTTATCGACTGAATAATACCTGCCCTCGACATAAACAGGTCTTGCCTGAGTACTGATGATGAAACAGTAACATATAAAACGCCGTACTTTATTGATATATTGCTTGTGTAGCTTACAATATTTTTTCCCAACACAACCTGCCAGGCATCAATTGCCCTTTTTTCCAACAAAGGTTTATCCAGTTTGTTTTGCTGAAGAAACTGATTGAGAACGTCTTTCAGTAATTCTGTATTTTTGCGTCTCATCTGAGTTTTAGTATTTGTCCGGTTTTTGCCGGTTCAGTGAATGGTAATTCGTTTAATTTGTACAAACTTAATAATTTAATACCATAAACCTGAGAAATGCTGTACAGGGTTTCGCCTGTTTTTACCACATGAATTTTATTGGGACAAGCAGCTTTTCTTTTCTTGCTTTTCAGATAAACGATATCACCGGCCGTTAAATTCATTGTAGCCGGAGCATCATTATATCTTCTGAGTTTGGATTCACTGATATTTAACTCTTTTGACAAAGTCTCATAAGAATCTTTTTCGGTTGCGACAATGATATTAATATAGTTTGATTTGTAAATATTTCTTAAACCTGTATGATGAATTGAAGTTGAATTTTGTTGCAAGTTATGTTTATTTTGAACACCCGGAAGTGTTGCAGTATAATTAACCTGATCATACTGATACAATTGAAATCTTTCAATAAGATTGATTAATTTTTGAGCATACGACGGGTCAGTAGCATAACCGGCAGCCTTTAATCCATGCGCCCATCCGGCATAATCTGTAGGATTCAGATTAAACAGAGTTTTGTAACGGGGTCGGCTTGTCAGAAAAGCTGAATGGTCGTCGAACGATTCTTCCGCATGATTATATTTTCTGAAACATTCATTTTTCTCATCATCATCATGATATATTTTCTCACCCTTCCAGTCATGACATTTAATCCCGAAGTGATTATTGCCTAATAGAGTAAGTCTGCTCAATCCGGCACCCGATTCCAGTAAACCCTGAGCCAAAATAATACTGGCAGGTATATTGAATTTTTGTTGTTGTCTTTGTGCAATGCCCGAAAATTGTTTGATGTATTCCAGATACTTCTGTTCAGTTGTCTGGCCCTGTAAAAAAGGGATGTTTATGAAAATGATGATTGATAGAAAAAGATTCTTCATGAATAAAAACAATAAAATTTCTTTGCAAAGATAATTCTTTTAAGGTATCAACAGGTATTTATAAAAGTTAAAAAGGCAATCTTTTTACGGATTGCCTTAAATTTTGTACGTTTTGCATAAACATAAGATGCAACTATTTTTTATGAATTAAATATATAAATATCAGATACATAAAAAATAATGTACATGATTAATAGCTTATTCTATTCAAACATATTTCTAAATCTGTTGAAAAAGTTCTTTGAAGCTCCGGCATTAGGCTGGAAGTTAACAGAATTATTCAACTTCTCTAAAGTGGATTTTTCCTCTTTACTCAGATTTTCCGGAATATAAACTCCGATATTGATTAACTGATCACCGGTACCATATCTGTTGACACTCGGCAAACCTTTTCCTCTGAGTCTGAGCACTTTTCCGGGTTGAGTTCCGGGTGTGATGGTGATTTTAACTTTACCTTCCACGGTAGGCACTTCCACTGTTCCACCCATTGCAGCAGTTGGAACGCTGATAAGTAAGTTATAGATCAGATCGTTCTCATCACGAATTAGTTCCGGATGACTTTCTTCTTCAACCAGAATCAACAAATCACCATTGACACCACCTCTTCTGGCAGCATTTCCTTTGCCGTTCATGGATAATTGCATACCCTCCATTACACCTGCAGGGATATTGATGCTAATCACTTCATCCTCTTTTACGATACCTTCACCTGCACAATGAGTACACTTGTCGCGGATAATTTTGCCCTCACCCTGACAGGTTGGACATTCCGACTGGGTTTGCATCTGACCAAGAATTGTATTTTGAACCCTGGTTACTCTACCGGTTCCATTACAGGTGGTACAATTAGCACTTGATGACCCATGCGCAGCACCGGTTGAGTTACAATGTTGACAAGGTACCATCTTTTTGACCTTGATTTTTTTCTCAACACCATTGGCAATTTCAGATAATGTGAGTTTTACCTTAACACGTAAGTCAGATCCTTTTCTAACCCTTTGGCCACCACGACCTCCACCTCCGAAGCCACCAAAACCAAAATGTCCGCCGAAAATATCACCAAAATGAGAAAAGATATCATCCATGCTCATCCCGCCGCCATAGCCACCACCACCGGCAGCTCCACCTAAACCGGCATGTCCGTACTGATCGTAACGCTGTTTCTTTTGGGGGTCGCTTAGTACTTCATAAGCTTCAGCAGCTTCCTTGAATTTTTCTTCAGCTTCTTTATTCCCCGGATTTTTATCAGGATGGAATTCTATGGCTTTTTTTCTGTAAGCTTTCTTTATTTCTTCAGCACTGGCTGATTTGCTTACACCTAATATTTCGTAAAAATCTCTTTTTGACACCGGACTATGATTTTAACAATGATTATTAATTATTCGCCAACCACTACTTTCGAAAACCTGATTACTTTTTCATTCAAGGTATAACCTTTCGAAACGCAATCAATAATTTTCCCTTTTAAATCTTCTGATGGTGCCGGAAAAGTAGTAATTGCTTCATGTAGATCTGTGTTAAACAGCTCATTTTCAGTTGGAATTGCCTGAACGCCACTTTCATTGAGAAAGGAAAGAAATTTGTTGTAAATCAGATTAACACCTTCTACCAAAGCTGTCTTATCATCACTGGTTTCCATAGCTTTGATGGCTCTTTCAAAATCATCAACCAATGGAAGTATTTTTTTCAGCGTATCTTCACCTCCGTTTTTAATCAGTTCCGATTTTTCTTTCAAACTTCTTCTTCTGAAATTATCAAATTCTGCCATCAGACGAAGGTTTTTATCTTTAAGATCGGCAACTTCCTGATTCAGATTTTCAATATCAGCAACAATTTTATCAGCAGTTTCTTCAGAACTTAATTCTGTTTGATTTTGAATATTTCCTGAAACTTCCTGTGCGGACTGATTATCGATTGTTGATTCATTTGTTTCCGGATTTTCCTGTTTATTTCTTTTCATTACCTTATATAATTTTTTTAAACTTTTTTATCTCTTACTGACAGCTTGTCGCTTAACAAGAATACTGCCAAAACATATTTTAACATGTTTTGGCAGTAATTCACTGAAATATTGTCATATTATTTTTTATTGAGCCAATTCAGGAAGTTTTCAGGTTTATCATCAAACTCATAAAAATAAGTCAGTGGATCTCCTTTTTCATCCAGCATCACATAATAGGGTTGTGCATTGGCGCCGAATTTTATTCTTTGCAGATAGCTCCACTTATCACCGATTGTTTTAATTTTTCTCGATTTACCATTTTCCACCACTTCAAATGGTTCCTTCAGGGAAGTTTTATCATCCACATACAAGGAAATTAATACGAAGTCGTTATCCAGTCTCTTTTTTACCTCAGGATTAGTCCAGACTGATGCCTCCATTTTTCTGCAATTCACACAACCATAACCTGTAAAGTCAATGACAACCGGTTTTCCCTGCGATTTAGCGTACTTCATTCCTTCTTCATAATTTAAAAATTTTGCATGAACCTCATCCTTATAGAGATTAAAATCCTGTGAGGTGAGGGGAGGAGTAAAGGCTGAAATGGCTTTTAAAGGTGCCCCCCACAATCCCGGAACCATGTACAAAGCAAATGAAAGTGAGATGATTGCCAGGAATGTTCCCAAAACAGAAGTATGCTTAGTCTCACTATCGTGTGGAAATCTGATTTTGCCCAACAGATAGAATCCGAGTAAAGCAAATATGATAATCCATAATGATACAAATACCTCTCTGTCGAGAATTCCCCATCCATATGCCAAATCGGCAACAGATAAGAATTTAAGCGCCAGTGCCAGTTCTAAGAAAGCCAAAATAATTTTCACCTGATTCAACCATCCACCCGATTTAGGCATTGATTTCAACAAGGATGGGAAGAAGGCGAAGAACGTAAACGGAATTGCGAGAGCCACTGCAAATCCCAGCATACCTATCGCAGGAGCAATTAAGTTGCCCGATGAACCAACTTCCACCAAAAGTGTTCCGATGATGGGTCCTGTGCAGGAAAATGATACCAATGCCAGTGTAAATGCCATGAAAAGAATGCTCATGAAACCAGCCGTTGATTCAGCTTTGGCATCCAGTTTTGTCGACCAGGATGCAGGCAATGAAATTTCAAAAGCGCCAAAGAAAGAAATCGCAAAAACAACCAGCATGGCAAAGAATATCAGGTTGAATACAGCATTGGTCGACATGGAATTAAGTGCACTTGCACCAAATAATACGGTAATCAGAATTCCCAATGCCACATAGATGACAATAATGGACAATCCGTATAAAATGGCGTCACCCCTTGCTTTGGCTTTATTTTCCGATCTTTTGAGGAAGAAACTAACCGTCATGGGAATAATCGGCCACACACAGGGAGTGAACAAAGCCAGAAATCCACCTGCAAGTCCGGCTAAAAAGATTAACCACAGGGATATTCCAGCATCCGCTTTACTTTTGTCTCCGAAAGATTTTAATTTTTCGATAACCGGACTCCAGAGTTGTGTGCTATCTATCACAATTTCTGTAGATGATAGTGTAGAATCAACCGGAGAAACTACAATTTCAGCAGTAACAATATCCTCAGTTTTTTCTTCAATATTCATAGATTGAATGGCTGCAACTTTAGGTGTTTCCTCTTTTTTGGAGTTTGCTGAAGTAGCAGAAGCATTCCCCAAAGAAAAGTCTTCTTCAACCGGAGGAAGGCAACGTTCATCGTCACATACCATGTAGGCAACATATCCTTCAACTTTTACCTGAGCTGCATCCTGAAATTTAATTTTCTGAACAAAAATCGCTTCCTTCGCATACCAGGTCAGTTTCATTTCAAAGCTTTTATCATAAACTTCTTCAAGCCTGGATTTTGATACAACATTACCAACCTTTTCAGCATTGGTGATATTCGAATAAACAATTTTTGTT
>JBILFS010000327.1:0-3248 GCA_044351455.1 Paludibacter sp.
GGATTTTAAACTAACAGTTGTAGGTACTGGTCCTGATTATGAAATGATTATCAATTATTTAAGCATTTTAAATATAAGTGATGAACTGATTGATTTTGTTGGTGAAAAACAACCGGATGAAGTCACAACATATTTTTCAAAAGCTGACTTTTTCATTTTATTTTCAAATTATGAAACATTCGGAATTGTGATAGCTGAAAGTCTTGCCTCGGGAGTGCCTATTATTAGCACTAAAACCGGCATTGCGACAGACTATATTCAATCCGATAATGGAATTTTGGTTGATATTGGAAATGAAAATGAATTTGAACAAGCCATAGATTACATGTTGGATCATTGTCAAGAGTATAAAAGGGAAAAAATCAGGGAGTCAGGAAGAATTTTCAGTTTTGAAACGATTGGAAAAACTTATACCAATATCTACAACAGCATATTGAAATTATAATTCAATATTTTAAAAAATAATCAGATTGACAAAAAAAAACATCATACAAAATATTGAAAACTCTCAAATTCCTACAATTGACACAGGAAAAAAAGATGTATTCTGGAACTACTTTGCGACATTGTTACAGATTGGTTCCGGAGTTTTAATGTTTCCCGTTTTATTAAAAATGCTATCACCTGAATTAATTGGTGTATGGGCTATTTTCGTCAATATTGGTAGTTTGGTGATTTTACTTGACCTGGGGTTTTCTACCTCCTTTACCAGAAATATCACATATATTATTTCAGGAGTTAATCAATTAATTCATAAAGGTATAGATCGCGATATTAATTCAAAAGAGGTCAATTATCCCCTACTTTCAGATTCAATTCATGCCATGAAATGGTTTTATAAAAGAATTGCCTTCTTCGCATTAATATTACTTCTCAGTATCGGAACAATATATTTCTTTCAGGCAATCATGAGTCAGTATCAGGGTGATGACAGATTAAATATTATCATTTCCTGGTTTTTGTTTTGCATTATCAATACTTACAATATTTATACACTGTATTATGATGCTTTATTGATGGGTTTTGGATATGTAAAACTTAGTAAGCAATATATTATAATCAGTCAGTTAGTATATCTGTTTTTAACAATTCTGATGATTTATATGGATTTCGGGATTCTATCCATAGTTGTTGCACAGGGAGTTTCGCTAATCGTAAGAAGAATCCTGATATACAGGTTATTATCCATTGGAAATTTAAAACAACATCTTACAACCAGGAAATCAACTCAAATCAAAGAAGTTATTCAGGCCATTTATCCAAATGCAATTAAATTGGGTTTGACCGGCCTTGGAGCCTTTTTGGTATTGAATTCTTCTGTATTATTGGGATCTGCCTTTATAAGTTTGCCGGAAATCGGTTCTTACAGCATCTCAGTTCAAGTTGTAAATGTAATCGCTTCACTTTCAATGGTATATTTCAACTCATATATTCCTAAACTTACACAGTTAAGGGTTAGAAATGACGTACGTGAGATTCGGAGATTGTATCACAGATCTATCCTGATATTAATTTTAACCTATTTCACAGGAGGATTTTTATTGATATTAGCCGGTCAGCCAATACTTCATCTTTTAGGTTCTCAAACAAATTTATTAAGTTCAGTGATGTTATTCACGATTTTATTGATAAGTTTGCTTGAGAAAAATCACGCAATGGCAGGAGGTGTCCTTTTATTGAAAAATGAAGTCCCCTTTTATAAAGCAGCAATTATTTCAGGTATTGCTACAGTGATAGTTTTGTATGTGTTTTTACATTTTCTTGATTATGGCATTTGGGCAATGATTTTAGCCCCGGGTTTGGTGCAAATTGCCTATCAGAACTGGAAATGGCCATTAAAACTAAATAAAGAAATTAAACAAGAAATTTATGGCTGAATTTTATCAAATCCGAAATGACATAACCATATCCGACAGCTGTTTATGCTTTGTAGATAGAGAATCGGAAGTACTTGAAATTGGTTCGGGTTCAGGTAACCTGACAAAATACATGAAAGATGAACTTCAATGTAAAGTTACCTGTATTGAAAGATCTCCCGAAATGGCAGAAGCAGGAAAAGCACATGCATATCAAATGATTGTTGCAGATGTCGAGACAGATCAGTGGGAAAATTCTATTGATAAAAAATTTGATTGTATCATGTTAGCGGATGTATTAGAACATTTAAGAAATCCTGCAGCATTGATTAAAAGATTAAGTGCTTTTCTAAAACAGAATGGTATCATGATAACATCCATTCCCAATATCGGTCACAATGCAATCATACTGGGCTTAAAGGATGGAAAATTTGAATATAGGGAGACAGGATTGCTCGATAACACCCACGTTCATTTTATGACACGGAAAAGTATCAGATCATTATTTGAAGATAATGGTTTTTTTCTTCAAAATGAAGAAAGCAAACAAATCAGACCCTGTGATACGGAGTTTGAATATTATTATTGCCAAAATCCCATCATGAGCTTATCATTGATTCACAGGCCTGATGCACACATATACAGGTATATTCAGCAATGGGGTTTACAAAAAAATGCATATAAAGAAAAAGCTTTAAAACTCACTTTATATCGCAGGATTTACGAATTGACCTATGATTTGTTCTGTTATATCAAGCGAAAATCAAAATTGAAAACTCCTCAACTTTTCTACAGAATTTTTCAATCTCATGACGATTTAAGAGAGAAAAAACGATATGACAAATACAATTCCTAAGATAAGCATCATAATTCCGGTTTTTAATGCTGGCAAAAGATTTACCAAATGCCTTGATAGTCTGGTAGAACAAACTTTAAAGGAAATTGAAATTGTTTTGGTAATTGACTGTCCTACTGATGGTTCCGATGCAATTGCAAAAAAATATGCAAAGGATGATTCAAGAATAATCATTATTGAGAATAACTATCCGGCACATATTGGTCTCAGCAGGAACAAAGGAATTGCAATTTCCAGCGGAAAATACATCGGTTTTTCTGATCATGATGATTGTATGGAAAAAACCATGTTTGAAGAATTGTATAACTATGCAGAAAAACATCAAACTGAGATGGTTATCGGGACGTCCAGATGTATCGGATTGTTAGACGAAACAAGCAATTTTGACGATTGGAACATTGAAGAAGATGTTTATGAAATGGCCTTAAGTGATTTAATTCAGGGTGGAAGAGATATTTTTACAGATCCTAAAGCAGCCAATATCCACCCAAATCTATATTTATCATCAGTAATAAAAAGTAAAAATATTCAGTTTA
>JBILFS010000328.1:0-3245 GCA_044351455.1 Paludibacter sp.
ATTAAGGAGTATTATCCTGAAAGATATGCAAAACTCAAAGAGTGGATTGCTGCCGGAAGATGGTTCCCAAGCGGTAGTTCATGGGTCGAAAATGATGTTTTGATTCCATCTACCGAGACTTGCGTTCGTCAACTTCTAATGGGTTACAACTATTTTAAAAATGAATTCGGAGCAGAAAGTAATGAATTTATGTTACCCGATTGTTTTGGGTTTTCATATGCCTTACCATCGGTTTTAAACCATTGTGGCATTCGTGGATTTTCTACCCAAAAATTAAGTGGTACCTGGGGATCGGCTAATGGTGTTCCATTCAATGTTGGACGATGGATAGGTCCTGACGGGAAATCGGTTATTGCAGCACTTAATGCAGGAAATTATGCAGGCAAACATACCGAAATTTATTCTACCGACAAAAAAACGCTGGCTCGTTTGGAAAAGAACAAAGAGATCAGTGGTCTTCCAATTGACTATTACTATATTGGTGGAGGTGATAAAAACAATGCCGACCGTGGTGGAGCAGTTCAAAAAGTATCTCGCGAAGCAATTTATAAAGCGCTTGAAACAAAAGGTCCGGTGAATGTGGTTTTTGGTAAGGCTGATCTTATGTTTAACGCCATAACAGATGAACAAGCTGCCAAATTTCCTACATGGAATAAAGACTTATTGCTTATAATGCATTCAGCCGGAGTGCTTACGTCACAAGCATATACAAAGAAATTAAACCGCAACGCCGAAATTCTGGCTGATGCAACTGAACGTGCTGCCGTTACATCCCACCTTATATATGGTGCTAAGTATCCATATAGTGCTTTAAATGAATCCTGGGGATTAGCACTTCGTAATCAGTTTCATGACAATCTACCCGGTACAAGTATCCCTAAAGCTCACGAGCAGGGTTGGAACGATGGAATCATTGCTTTAAATCGTTTTTCAGGAATTTATGAAGATGCAATTGGCACCATAGCAAAAACGCTCAATACCGATGTACCCGGAGTACCAATAGTCGTGTTCAATCCTCTTTCCATTTCACGTAAAGATATTGTTGAAGCTTTTATTCCCGAGGAATTTGTAAATTCAGAATCGATTGCTGTATTTGATGCAAAAGGGAAAGAAGTTCCTTCGCAAGTTACAACTGAATTTAATGGCAAGAAGCGTATTTTATTTATTTCAGATCTTCCTCCGGTAGGTGGAGCTGTTTATTCCATTTGCCAGGCTAAAACTCAAATTATAAATTCAGAATTAATTGTTAGAAAAGATTACTTAGAAAACAATCATTTTAAAGTATCTATTGATGCCAACGGCGATA
This sequence comes from Paludibacter sp., assembly GCA_044351455.1. Lineage (GTDB taxonomy): Bacteria > Bacteroidota > Bacteroidia > Bacteroidales > Paludibacteraceae > Paludibacter. The sequence goes on from JBILFS010000328.1 coordinate 1,307, forward strand.
TAGCAAGTATTTTCGACAAAAGAATGAACAAAGAATTGCTTGAAAAGCCCATACAACTTGAATTTGGAAAAAACTTTCCAGATATTAAACCAGCTTGGCGTATCTATTGGAAAGATATCATTTTACCTGCACGAAGTGTTTTGTCGAATCCTGTTTCTGTTAAAGTAGTTGAAAATGGACCTGTAAGGGTTGCTGTTGAAATTATTAGAGAGAATGAAGGATCAAAAATTACGCAACGAATCAGACTTTCTGCAGGTGCCGATGGAAGCCGGGTGGAAACAGCAAACCTTATTGATTGGAAAACCCGTGGGACGCTGTTAAAAGCCGCATTTCACTTAACTGCCTCTGCTCCTGAAGCAACATATAATTGCGACCTGGGAACTATAAAACGCGGAAACAGACACGAAAAACAATTCGAAGTTCCTAATCATGCCTGGTTAGACTTAACCGATTCAACAGGTACTTATGGTGTCTCCTTACTTACAGGATACAAATACGGGAGCGACAAAGTTGACAACAATACCATAAGACTTACTTTAATTCATTGTCCCGATACCAAAGATAGTGAACAAGAAGTGCTTGACGATGGTACTATGAGTGAACAGAGATGGCAGGATTGGGGTCGACATGAATTCACATATTGTGTAACAGGTCATAAAGGCGATTGGCGCAGGGGAAAATCACATTGGGAAGCCATGCGTTTCGAAATGCGTCCCGCAGCTTTTGCGGTGCCAAAGTACAAAGCTAAGTCAAGTTCATTTTCTCTTTTAAATATCAATAGTGATCAGGTAAATATCCAAGCTGTTAAAATGGCTGAAAATGGATCGGGAGTTATTGTGCGTTTACAGGAATTAAATGGACAAAAATGTAGCGGAGTAAAACTTACCACAGTGTTACCCATTAAAACCGCCGAATTAACCGACGGTATAGAACGCCCACTAAATATAAAACTTGCAAGCAATAAAAATGTACTTAGTTTGGACTTTACTCCATACGAACTAAAAACAGTTTTGTTAAAAATGCCAGGAAAAGAGCCGATGCCAAAGCTTACACAAGCTATTGATCTAAAATACGATGCCGATATTTTTAGTTATAACGATTTTCGGGAAGATGGTTATAGCGAAGATGCATTTGAAAAAGCAAGACCCAGAAATGAAGGTCATCGGGGTAGTATGGATGGCAAAGGTGGAACCTATCCTGCCGAAATGATTGGAGATTCTGTTGTTTTTGGTAATGTTGTTTTTAAAATTGGATCACGTAAGATAACTGAATATAATGCTGTAGCATGTTTAGGGCAAAGTATTGCAATTCCTGAAGGGACTAAGGTGTTACATATTATAGCAGCTGCTGATGTTGATAAAGATGTAATTTTTAAGTCTGGCACAAAAAAATATCCACTCACCATTGGTGGTTGGACAGGAAATATGGGCTCATGGGATAAACGCGAATTCGAAGGATTTGTGGCTGAATTATCTTATTCCATGCGTAATAATTTGAAGTCCATACAGCCGGCTTTCATTCGCAATCATCGCATTGCATGGACAGCTTCGCACCATCATTTACCCGCAAGCGATGCTTTGTATCAATATAGTTATCTCTTTGCCTATCGGCTGGAGATTCCTGAAGGTTCAACAAGTGTTACACTTCCAAATTCAAGATTTGTACGCATTGTGGCCATGAGCGTAGGTGATGAAGGGAAAGCGGAAGCATTACAGTCGCCTTTCGAAGATTTGCATCGTTAGAATTTCTGTTTTTAAAAACACTGTCTATAAATTATTTTTCAAAAAGATTCTAATTTAATCTTTCATTAATCATTCATTAATTGCTAAAAGATACTTTTGACAAACAATTTAATTGCTGTTAATAATCACAAGTAGAATATATCATGAAAATCAGTTCATCACTCATCATTGGCATCTCATCATTATTATTTTTAGTT
>JBILFS010000331.1:0-3232 GCA_044351455.1 Paludibacter sp.
CACATGACAAAGATAAAAAACCCGCAACTGAGGAATATGTATTGCAATACTTATTTATGTAATTCTATACAAGCCATGATAAAAGGTCCTGTTGCTTTACCATCATTTTCCCTGATTTTTTCATTGATGTAATACTCGTAACTTCCATCCCGATACGGATTTCCACCCAATCCTGCCACCGCACAACACTGTATGAGTGTTATGGTTCCATCAGATTCCTTTTTCAGAAGTCTCTTTTTAAGTCCGTTAAATGTTTCTTCAGCAACTTTTCTGTATTTTTTATCTATGTATTTTTTATTGACAGCTTTGGCATAGGCATACATGAACTGAGTATTCACAGAAGCTTCAGCATAATTACCTGCTCTCTCCCTTTGATCGAGCACCTGATACCACAGGCCATCCCTGTCTTTATAAAGTGGCAATACTTCTGCCAAATGTTTTACAATGGCAATCAGTTCATTTCTGCGCGGATGACCAACCGGCACAAAATCCAGCACATCCACAACTGCCATAAAATACCAACCCATGCTCCTGCCCCAGTGGGTCTTCGATTGCCCGGTAAGAATATTTGCCCAGCGCTGACTTTTACTTTCATCCCATGCATGATGTAATAAACCCGATTTTTCATCCTTACAACGATTAAAACATAGGGTTACCTGATGAATCGCCTCATCAATCCATTCGGGTTTTTGAAACATTTGTCCATACTGCGCCATAAAAGGGGAACCCATATAAATACCATCGAGCCATATTTGCCAGGGATAGATTTTTTTATGCCAGAAACCACCCTCAGAAGTACGGGGATGCTCATTCAATTGAGAGATTAAATCCTCAATGGCTAATCGGTACTTTTCCTTAGGATCAATTTTATAAATATCCAGCAAAGTTTTTCCGGAGTTGATGAAATCAATATTAAACGATTGTTTATCATATAATTGAATCTTTCCCTGCTCATTAATCAAAGAATCCATCCAGACTTTCACATAATCCAGGTACTTTTTTTCTCCGGTATAATCGTACATGCGCAGCATGGCTTTGGTACCCAATCCCTGGGTATAACCAAAAAACAACCTTTTTCCATGATCAAGTTGCCATGCTTCGGGAAATCTTTTCATTTCAGACTCTGCAAACCAGGAAGCATAATTTGATGGTCCGGATTTGGGAAGACTTTTTCTGTTTGCAAATAAAAATGTTTGATTAAAACCTGTCAGAAGGCAGAAAATGAATAATGTTTTTAAAAAATGTTGTATCATATAAACTATAAGTTATTTGTAAAATGACGATTTCAAAACACATTTGTTTCAGTGCGCTTAAAAAAAACCTCAAAAATATTCTAAAATAATTTTTTAGCTATGGAAAAATCTCTATTTTTGTATCGCTAATTAGTACTAACAAAAATTTTAATCAAATGGCTTACGTAATTTCAGAAGATTGCATTGCTTGTGGATCTTGTATCAGCGAATGTCCTGTGGATGCTATTTCAGAAGGTGATATCTACGTTATCGACGCAGATTTGTGTACCGACTGTGGTAGTTGTGCAGATGTTTGTCCATCAGAAGCAATCAGTCCGGCTTAATTCACATATTGAGTCCAGGTGCAATCATTGCAACAACATTGCAACAAAAAAAGGGAGTGTCTTCAAAAACACTCTCTTTTTTTGTTGGTGCCTGTTGGAACTCTTTAAACATGGGTTACAAACATCGGAATACTGGATCTATAAATCATTTTGTAAGCCAGTCCCGGATTAAAAATCCTCCTGAATAACTTCTTCCTGCGGGTATTGAATGCAAGCAAATCAATGCCGGCAGTTTCCACATAGCGATTAATCTTTTCCGGCGAATCAGTTGATTCCACCAACGCATAACTGGTGGTAATATCCGGATAGTGATTACTAAAATAAGTTTTAATACCACTCAGCATGATTTCATCCCAGGTTTCTACTTTTTCTGAAGCATGTATAAAATAAAGTTCCAATCCGGGATTCCGGAAAGTTTGAATCACTTTATCAATGGCAATTAAATCTTTCTGATCAAAATTGGTTATAAAAGCAATCCTTTTTATTTCATCTGTTTTGGTCATCAGAACGGTATCAGGAATCGCGAAAACTGTCACATCACCCGACTCAAGTACTTCTGCGGTAACACTTCCAATCAGTTCTGAGGAGATTTTCTTCCCATGCGAACCCATCACCACCAAATCAGGTTTATTTTTATGGCAATAATCCAGGATCTGATCTTCCGGCACTCCCTCTTTCAGTTCAAACCGGAAATTAACTTTTGGCAAATCTCCGTCTTTAATTTTCTGTTTCAGCAGGTTGCTCATATTTTCAGAATCACCCTTAGCTGCGCTGATAATCCGACGAAGTAAATCTCCATCACTGATGCTGTAGGTACTTACATCATTATTCATGGAAATGGTAAATACCGGACTAAAATAGATATGTAAAAAAACTATTTCTGCTCCCAGCTTGTGAGCAAGTCCGAAACCAATCTCGTAAGTTTTCGGTACAATATCGGCAAAATCTACCGGAATGAGGATGATTTTCTTTTCCTTTTGAGGTTTTTCAGCCTCCCAGGCACATTCCATTTCCTCCACAATCTTAAGGGCGCGGGGTAAATCACTTTCCCTGATTCTCACCCTTACACCCACCGCCATCTCAGGATTTTCCAGATTCAGGTTGTGAATGACTGTTGGAATGCCTTCTTCTTCCAGCACCGACTTAATCATTTGTGCACGCTGATAAGTTCTGATTGCTAATGTGACCAGTTTATCTTCCATAATATTCAAATTTTCTATCAAAAAAAAACACTGATTTCTCCTGCAAATATAATATATAAAACACATCTTTGGTTTTAAAACAATAATATTTATTATTTTTGTGATTCAATCTGTTACATTCCTGAAATTTATTCATCAAAATTGTGGACATACTTCTTATTTTCAATCAAATAGCAGTTAATTCTGTTTCGGTTACCGACATCATTTCACTGGTGGTGGCTCTTGTTTTACTTTTTCTTTCAGGATTGGTTTCTGCTGCCGAAGTATCTTTTTTATCTTTAAAAGATGAAGAATTGAATAATTCTGATGAACCTGAAAAAAAGAGTATGACAAGAATAATGAAATTATTGGAGTCGCGACAAAAATTTAATGCTATCATACAGATTGGTCATATCTTTTCAGGTGTTGGTTTTGTAATTATTCTTTCATCTTTAACAAGAAAGTTTTTTAAAGA
>JBILFS010000333.1:0-3223 GCA_044351455.1 Paludibacter sp.
TAGTCAGTACATTAGCCTGACTCATTACAGGGGCTAAGAGGACAGCCCAAAGCAATAAAAAAGAGCTTCTTTTCATCTTACGTTTATTTAAGGTTATAAATCGTTGAGTAAGTTTTTTATGAAAGATCCTTCGTTATCAGACATAAAGAACCTGTTATATAACAATCAATAAAGTAAAAATGTTCGGAAAAAAGAATTTTTATACAAATTTACCAGGTCACTTCACACCCATTTATCCTTCATTTTATCCTCGAAAGCCGACAAGCCAGCCTTGGCTCCCTCACCCATCGCAATCACAATTTGTTTGAAAGGCACAACGGTCACATCCCCGGCAGCATAAATCCCCGGAACGGATGTACGGCCATGCGCATCAATCACGATTTCGCCAAATTTATTAACTTCCACCAATTCGCTGAACAACTGACTGTTAGGCTTTAATCCAATCTGAACAAAAATACCATCTGTATTAATTTGAAGTACTTCATCCGTAGCTCTGTCTTTATATTTCAGGGCATTCACTTTCGATCCGTCACCTTCCACCGAAAGGGTTTGTGCATTGGTTATCACCCTGATATTGGCAGTTTTACTGATTTTATCCTGCAAAACCTGATCGCCTTTCAGTTCCGGCAGAAATTCCAGAACAACCACTTCTGATGATGTAGCCGAAAGATCGAGGGCTGCTTCCAGACCGGAATTTCCACCTCCGACTACTACCACTTTCTTGTTTTTATAGAACGGACCATCGCAATGGGCACAAAAAGCAACGCCCGAACCGATGTATTCATTTTCACCCGGAACACCCAGCCGTCTCCAGCTCGCACCGGTGGCTATCACAAGCGCGGGAGATTCAATCACTTCACCCAAAGATGTTTCAATTGTTTTTATACCATCCTTTACCGAGGCTGTCACAATCTTTCTGTTTTCCAGGATGTCGACCGGATACGAACGCAGATGTTCCTTCAGACTGGCACTTAATGTTGCCCCTGTAGTATAAGCCATGGAAATCATATTCTCGATACCCACTGTTTCCGTCACCTGACCGCCGATATGATCGGCTACTATGGCTACTGATAAACCTTTTCGCACCAAATAAATGGCTGCCGATACACCGGCCGGACCGCCACCGGCAATAACAGCATCATATTGTTTGTAAACCATCTCAGCGACAACAGGCTGACTGCCGGATTTTTCTTCAATTTTAGAAAGTAATTCTCCTAATCCCGAACGGCCCACATGCAACAATTCACCGTTCAGGAAAACTGAAGGAACAGCCTGAATATTCAATTTTTCAACTTCCTCCTGATTGATTCCGCCATCAATAATGGTATGTTTTACGCCGGGATTTAAAATCGAAATCACATTCAGCGCCTGAACCACATCCGGACAATTGGTGCAGGTGAGCGAAATGTATGAAGTTATTTCAATATCTCCCTGAAGTGTCTGAATTCTTTTCACAACCGATTCATCCGGAAGATTCTTTCCCAAACCATCCAGATTCAGAATGGCTAATAATAAAGTGCTGAATTCATGACCATTGGGAATGGCTCTAAAAATAAAAGATGATGGCTCACCGTCTTTTAATATTCTGAATGACAAAACATTACCTTCCTGTATTGTTATATTAATTTTATCTGAAGTAGTTGCCACATCTTCGAGCAATTCCAGCATTTCTGCTGATGAAAAATTGGATGAGTCGGTTTCGACAGCTAAAGTAAATTGCGATTTCAAATTGGCAAAAATACTTACCAACTGATCTTTAAGTGATTGATCTAACATAATGTGTGAATGTTTGATTATTGGAAATAAAAATGATACCGAATTTCTGAAAAGGATACAAAAAAGGCTGCCCGTTATGCCATTGTCCCGCAAAGTACATAATCCGACAGCCTTTTATGACGAATATCTGTGATTAAAGTTTCCCTACCAGGTCAATGCTTGGTTTGAGTGTTTCTGCACCCTGTTTCCATTTTGCAGGACAAACTTCGCCATCGTGACTTGCAACGAATTGAAGTGCCTGTAAGCGACGGAGCAATTCTTCCGCATTACGTCCAACATTGCCGGCAACAACTTCAAGTGCAACAATTTTTCCTTCAGGATTTACCACGAAAGTACCACGATCTGCCAAACCAACTTCTTCGATCATTACATCAAAACCTCTCGAAAGCACCCCTGTTGGGTCGGCTAACATTGGATATTTGATTTTTTTGATGGTTGCTGATGCATCATACCATGCTTTGTGAACAAAATGCGTGTCGGTTGATACGGCATAAACTTCAGTATTGTTGGCTTTAAACTGATCGTACAGGTTTGCCAAATCTTCTAATTCCGTAGGACATACAAATGTAAAATCCGCAGGATAAAAGAAGAATACCGACCATTTACCTAAAACATCTTGTTTGCTAACTTCCTGAAAACCATTGTTAACGAAGGCCTGAACTTTAAAATCTACAATTTCTTTTCCAATCTGTGACATAATTTTAATTTTTTAGAATTGATTTATATTTATAATGATTACATTTTCTTTGATGATGCAAAGATATAGCATGCATTGATATAATCCAAACAGATATTATCAATATGTTTATAGACAGGGATAATAATGCATAAAATCCCCTCTGCCCTGCCCTGCGCGATTATGATTGGCATTTTGACCTTAAGACATAAATGTTGGCAGATTATCGGGATGAATGATAGAAAAACACTACTTTTGCGAAATGAATAAGCTTAATCCCCGTATAACAGCCCATCTGGCAATATTCATTGCCAACATCATTTTCGGGATCAACAATCCCATTTCGCGAACATTAATGCCTGAGTTGATTGACCCCATGGCACTTACATTTTTTCGTTTTGCCGGCGGGATGATTCTATTCTGGTTGGCTTCGTTTTTCTTTCCGGCAGAAAAGGTAAGCAAAAAAGACCTGCTGATGTTGTTTTTCGCATCCATTCTCGCCCTGACATTAAACCAGATACCATTTTTCTACGGACTTTCCATCACTTCGCCCATCGATGCATCCATTGTCGTTACCTTGTTACCCATAGTTACCATGATACTTGCAGCCATCATCATGAAGGAGCCTATCACACAATTAAAAGCAGTTGGCGTATTGGTTGGTGCTTCAGGAGCACTCATCATTGTGCTGAATAATCCTGTCAATCATACAGGCGAAAGCAATATGACCGGCAATCTGATAGTTTTTCTTGCGGTTAGCTCTTTTGCATT
>JBILFS010000334.1:0-3219 GCA_044351455.1 Paludibacter sp.
GCAGGTTTTATCCCTTTTGCAGTAGTATACCGCACAAACTGATCGATCAGGTTTTGAGCATCAAGATATTGATTCATCGCTTTCCAGTTTTTGATTTTACTCAGGGAAGAACGGTTTTTATCGGTATACTGGAATGCAAACTGATACAAATGTGCCATATTGATGATGTCGTTGAAATAGGGCGTATAGCTGCTTGTATCTCTTGGCACAAAAATATCCGGCATAATGCCACCTCCTCCATAGACAATTCTGCCTTTTTTGGTTTTGTATTTAGTAGTGTCGTTTTTCTGAATACTGTCGGCATTGTCGAATTCCCCATGCATATATCTGTTCATGATGTCCATGTTATAATCATCCGTTTTGCCATTCTTGTAGGGTTTCTGAATACATCTGCCTGAAGGAGTATAGTATTTGGCAACAGTCAATCGTACCGCTGATTTGTCGGATAATTCTCTTTGTTGTTGCACCAATCCCTTGCCAAACGATCTTCTGCCGATGACAAGTCCACGATCGTTATCCTGAATTGCTCCGGCAAAAATTTCACTGGCAGAAGCTGAAAATTCGTCGATCAGAATGATTACAGGATTTTTAATGCACGAGCCTGTGCCATCTGAAAAAGCATCAGAACGGGGATACGATTTGCCTTCGGTGTAAACAATAAGTTGTTTGGCCGGCAGAAATTCATTGATCATCTGAATGGCTCTTTCCAGATAACCACCACTGTTTTCGCGCAAATCGATAATGAATTTTTTGGCACCCTTATTTTTTAAGTCTGCAATGGATGTCAGAAATTCCGCATAGGTTTTATCTCCGAATTTATTTACTTTGATAAAACCTGTTTCGGGTGTTATCATATAACTGATATCAACAGAACTTACCGGAATATTGCCTCTGGTGATGGTGTAATTAAGTATTTTTGCAGTCCCGTTCCTTTTTACGCCGATTTTTACTTTCGATTTTTCTTTGCCGCGAAGTTTTTTCAGCACCAGTTCGTTGTTAATTTTCTTACCCACAAAGAGTGTGTCGTTCACCAAAACGATTCTGTCACCTGCAATCAATCCGGCCTTTTCCGACGGACCACCACTTACCACCGAAACAATCATGATGGTATCGTTTTGAATATTAAACTGGACGCCGATTCCTGAAAAACTGCCTTCCAGTTCATCGTTGACGGTTTCTACATCCAAAGCAGGAATATATACGGAATGCGGATCCAGTTTGGCAATTAAATCCAAAGCCACATCTTCTGTTATCTGATCCATATTGATGGTATCCACATAACTTTCATCAATTAACTGAAGCAATTCCTGAATTTTATTATCAGAATTTAAAATATTGCTGAAGATTCCGTGCAATGCCGGATTTTCTGAAATAATCTGACGTTTGGCGATTATATTACCCATCACGAGGCCGAAAATAACCGCCATCAAAACAATCAGTACAAGAAACAGATTTTTCTTATTCATACGTAATACTAAATTTATACCTTTAACTTTACCTTAATTACTCTTTCTTTTCAATCTAAAATTCAATCCGGAAGAAAAACAATCTCTATTCCGGCCTTTTCAAGCAAATCAACCCCGTCCATTATTCTGTATTTCTCACCATAAATAACCCTCCTGATGCCCGACTGAATGATCAGTTTTGCACATTCAATACAGGGAGATGCCGTTACATACAACGTAGCACCATCGCTGCTATTGTGCGAACGGGCAACTTTGGTGATGGCATTTGCCTCAGCATGAAGAACGTAAGGTTTCGACATATTGTTCTCATCTTCACATTTATTTTCAAATCCTGATGGTGTACCGTTGTAACCATCCGAAATGATCATCTGGTTTTTTACCAGCAATGCGCCCACTTTTCTTCTTTCACAATACGAATTCTCCGCCCATATTCTGGCCATCCTCATGTATCTTCTGTCGAGTAAATCCTGTTTTGAATCCATCAATAAATTATATTTTAATTTGATAATCAGCAATCGCATGATTGAACTGATCTTCTGAAATACCTATTTGTCTGCATGCCAAACGAGCAGCATTCAGATCCTGCATTAATTCATCCCCCGAAATTTTCAGCGGAATTTTTATTTTCCTTGAAACAATATTGGTAATGCCATCAATAACCTGATATGGAGGCATACCATAGGGAAAAGGTACGATATCCCTTCTTAATTTTTCTACCAGCAAGCCAATATTCTTATCATTCTGATGAAATATCAATCTTCCCTGCATCTCCATCAAATTGATGAATTCACGGTACTGATCGAGGTATTGTTCAAAATCATGATATGTGTGTTCAATTTCTTTATCTATGCCCGTAATTACAGCGATATGGGGTTTAAACTGATGAAAAATTGGTTTGGAGTCAATCGGTGATGTTTGTTTTTCATCTCCTTCCAAAACCGCTACCCTTGCGTCATAACTCAGTTTTACCGGATTTTCATTGTCGCAAACGGATTTGTAGAAATAGTAATCCGAATCAATTCTTTGTTTCTTTAAAACATGCAAAATCATAGTCATAACCGAACACCTGCGGTGACTGCCGGAAATTACTATCCTGGTTTTATTTCGCGTCTGAATGAAAAGATATTCAGGCATGGTATGAACCTTAAGCCCGAGTTCTTTTGCCCTCAATAGCTCCGGATTGTCGGCTTTCGCATCCGGACCTACCACAATGGCCGACAGATTTCTTGTGATATTGTCGGGAAACCATCCCTGCTTATCCGGTAAGAGTCTGTGTTTTTTCAATATAGCGTGTGCAGACTCTTCAATGGTATCGTAAGAGCCTGAAATCAGGTAGTTTGACCTTTTGCTGAGTGCAATTGCCAGGTTATACATTGCTGCTTCACCTATGGCAATCAAATGAACTCGCTGCATAATTGTTGCGATGTATGATGTTTTTGCGTATTTTTGCGAAAAATAAGCAGCAAATATAATAAAAAAATCGTTACATGACTACAATATATAAAATTGAAACCGGATATTTTAATGCTGATGGAGGCGCTTGCTTTGGTGTTGTACCCAAAAGAGTCTGGAAAAAAAGATATCCCTGCGATGATGATAATTTCTGTAAACTGACAATGAGATGCCTGTTGATTGATACAGGGGCAAGAAAAATTCTGATCGATACGGGAACAGGAAGCAAGCAGACCGACTACCTGAAACTTTATGGCATGAAGGATATCATCAGTTTTGAAACGGAGTTGAATAAAATCGG
>JBILFS010000335.1:0-3192 GCA_044351455.1 Paludibacter sp.
TAGCATATTGATGGAAGCAATTAAAATTGTAACGAAAATCAGATAAGCATCGGTGTAACCCGGACTTTTCGACAACCATCTTCTGCGTTGATTAAAGAATTCCTTCAGATTATTTTTTGGAAAAGTTTGCACAATAGCACGCTCATCCTTACACACACAGATTGATTTTCTGTTTTTTTTGGCAAACTGAATTAAAAACACATCATCGCCGGATGCAAAATCATCATTCAAATTTCCTGAGGCTTCATTCCACAAAGCTCTTGTAAACGCCAGATTAGCGGCATTTCCATATAAAGTCTGATTATTCCCGGCTGCAGCCATGCCCGAGGCAACCAATGCACAAAATTCAGACTGTTGAAGATTCTGCCAGCAACTACCATCCGTACTAAAAGCAACAGGACCCAACAGCAGGTCGGCATTTTTTTGCAAAAGGCATGATATCATGGATTCCACCCACTGAGAACCAGGCAAACAATCGGCATCGGTAAGTAAAATCAGTTTGCCCGATGTTGCAGCAATACCGGCACGTAAGGCTGCTTTTTTTCCCGATGATGTATTTTGAATCACTTTACAAAGTTGAAAATCATTGCAATATTGATGCATCACAGCTAAGGTAGCATCGGAAGAACAGTCGTCGACGAGTATAAGTTCAAAAGACTTATATGACTGATTTTTAAGTGCATTTAACAATACAGACAGTGATTTCTCTTCATTCCGGCAACACACAACGATGGATACTCCCGTTGCAGGAATATCCACCATCTTTGTATTTCCATCGATCTTATCCCAGCCTTTTTTCCACTGGTAAATCTGTAATAAATAAACAGTTAGAATAAAAAGAACAACAGCTGAAAGCATTATAAACATCAAAACAAGTAATTTAATCCGATGTAAGTACCTGCTTTTCCATCCTGCTTGTTAAATGCCCGTCCATGGTCGACTGATATAATAAAATTCTCATTCCAGCCGATTTTCAGTCCGAGACCGGCAGAAGAATGAAACTTTCCTGCTTCATAATCTCCCAGAAATAAATCATCTTTTACCGTTTGCGACATGGTACTAAAACCTTCAATTTCAATAGGATTGAGAATCACACCAGTATCGAAGAACACATTGGTACCCAGGTAGAAACTCTGTTTAAAAGCTTCGAAACGAAGAAATTTATAGCGGAATTCAAAATTTCCGAAGGCAACCGCATCACCTACAACTCTGTTTCTCAGCACTCCCCTCAGTGTACGACTACCACCTAATCCCTGGTTGGATGACGCTGTGAGAAAGCTGGTAATCAACAAAGGCTGCGCATAATATGGTACTTTTGATTTTCCAATGGTTGTTTGATAATTTATCCGGTAAGCCAGTGTCATATCCTTCATCAGTGAAAAATACTGCCGGTGAATGAGTGCAAATTTAGTATGAGGCATGTCATTGATAATGCCGGGAGCCGACTGAATAACTGCTTCAGTCCAGATACCTTTGGTCGGGAAGGCCCTTTCATCCCGTGTATCGTACTTCAAACCCAGTTTCAAATAATTGATAGAGCCTCCATTAGCCTCATCAGCATCAATAACACCATGTTTTACATATCTTTGGTAAAGAGAACCTCCCGCAAGCGGCATTTTATCAAGCTTAGCAATATTGATGGAATCAATATCAAAATTGTAAAAACAGTATCCGGCAACCCATCCAAAATCTGTTTCACCAAAATTTCCCTGGAAATCAGCTTTTAGTCTGAACATATTACGTTCATGACTGTAAAATTGTTTCCTCAAAGACTCGTCGATATCTTCCCTCAATTTTGACTGATAGCCGTTAAATCCATAGAAATCCAGCATCTGATCAGTCAGGTAAGTCATATCAAGTGTTGTTCTGATACCTTTAATCAATTTCTCACTGTCGTACATCAATCGGTTGATACCGGTACCTTTGGAATACCTCGACCATTCCAGGTAAAGAGAATGATTGTATTTAGGAAAATCCTTCCCATCGCCATAATCATACAAATTAACCACTGCTCCATATTGAACACCCAGATCGGAATCGAATGAAACAGCCGGAATTGCACCAAAACCAAAACCTGTCTTCACTTTTTGAGGAGTTGCAATCAAAGAAAGACACAAAAAAGAACTCAATATCAACACTTTAGTTTTCATGATATAAATTTTAATAGGTTTTCAGGTTTCAAAGATAAAAAAAAAGCACACCCGAAGATGTGCTTTTACAAAAAAAATCTGAAAAATTAATTTTTTAAACATTGATTGCATACTCCATGATATGAAATTTCAACTGCATCAACTTTAAACTTAAGGCTTTCAGGCAACTGATACATTTCAGGTTTCATATCAAAGATATCAGATACTGTTCCACAATTGCGACAATAGAAATGACCATGACGGCTGATATCAGCATCATAACGGGCATTCTTATCATCAATGGTTAGCATTTGTACCGCACCCTTTTCTAAAAACAAGTTCAGCGTGTTATACACTGTGGTTTTCGATAAAGTTGGAATTGATGGATTAAGTGCTAAAAAAATCTCATCAACTGTAGGATGCGATTTGTAAGTCATCAGATACTCCATAACAGCTGTTCTCTGAACAGATGGTCTGATGGAAAACTGCATCAAATAATGATGTGCCTGCATGTAAGTCATAATGAAAATATTAAAAAATCCGAAAAATTAAATAACATTGATTTCCCTCAAAACATTGTTTGTAGCACGAACAGCAGCAGCGCTCTTGTCAAACAATGCCTTTTCTCCTTCATTTAGTTTGTAATCCACAATGGCTTCCACCCCATTTCTGCCGATTACAACCGGAACACCTATACATATATCATCCTGACCATATTCTCCTTCCAGAGAGACACAACAAGGAATTACTTTCTTCTGATCACGCAAAATCGATTCAACCAGGTAAGCAGCAGCAGCACCAGGAGCATACCATGCCGATGTACCCAACAATCCGGTAAGTGTAGCACCACCAACCATGGTATCAGCCACAACCTTATTCAATGCTTCAGCATCAAGTAAATCTGAAACAGGACGACCCTTATACTGAGCAAAACGGGTCAATGGAATCATTGTAGTATCACCATGACCACCAATAACCAAACCCTCAATTTCATTAGCAGGTGCATTCAGCGCCTTGCTCAGATAACATTTGAATCTGGAACTATCCAGTGTGCCGCCCATTC
>JBILFS010000123.1:0-6097 GCA_044351455.1 Paludibacter sp.
CAAAGTTTTTGTACATGGTTGAGTTTTATTTTAAAGTTATTTTTTTTGATATCAGATACGGTACTCGCTATTCCCAGACAGTATTTGCTGATTGAAATATCGCTGATTCTTTTGTTTCTCATGAGTTGAATGAAGGGTGAAGCCGCAGATTTATCCTGTTTTACTTCCGCAATCACCATTCCGGGATAGCCGGTTTTATGTCCATGATGATTAAAGCTTAAATCCAGATCGATGGTCAGCCTTTCCTTTAAATCGTTACTTACCAAAGTAATTCTGGAATAATAAACCCTGATTGCTTCCTGAAGGGCTGTTGAAGGATATATGGTGCGTTTCTGTAAAAGTTCCTCGGCCGTTCCGGTTATCGTGAAGTCGTTCAAATCCCTGTTGACACGTTTTTTGATAGTTCGCCCCTTGTTTGTTTTAAATTTTACTTCGAAATAATGTATTCCTGAGTCCAGATAGGTGCGAAATCTTACTTTATTCCGGTTTAATTTTCTGTTGTGATGTTTGATATACATCTCATATTCAGGAGTGTCGAAATACCTGGTTTCGTAATGTGCATATCTCAATCCATCAATTTCAAGAATCCTGTAATGTGCAGATGCTTCTCTGAGAATATCCTCCAGCATGCAATAAGGAAAGGTGAATTTCTTATCCATTCTGTTGAGAAGTTTTACTCCGCTCATTTCTTCGAGTGAAATGGGTTTGAATATTGCCAGTGTTTTTTCAGGTATCATCAGTTTCTTGAAACAGTTATTTAATAAAAACGTAATAACAATGAATTTTGTACCCGCAAAAGTAATACTTTATAGTAAACTTTGAGTCATATAAACTGGTTAATTCATTGAATAATCTGACCTTTTGATTGAACTTACGTTGGTCAGATTTTTTATTAAACCAATTTGAATGAATTATCCCCCAAAGTAATGAGTCTGATTTGTTTTTTCACAACTTTTGGGGATAGTTTTTTGTTGTTAATTGTGCTATTTTTGTAAACTTTCATATTGCTGACCAAAAAAGCATTATTTTTGCAAATTGTAAACAAAGCTGATGAAAATCGAACAGAATCATTTTAGTAGTCTCAGACTCTCAGATTTAAAAACAGGTGATGAAGCCATCATTACCAAAGTTTTAGGACATGGTGCTTTTCGAAAGAGAATCACGGAGATGGGATTTGTGAAAGGCAAGATGGTTACTGTTGTCAAATGTGCACCCCTTCAGGATCCTGTTGAGTATGAAATCATGGGTTATAAAATAACACTGAGAAGAAGTGAGGCAGATTTAGTTGAAGTTGCTACTGATGTTAATGATTTTTCGTCTCAATCTGATTTTCAGGGTACTATCGATGAAAAAGTACAGAAGATCTCATCGCTGGAAAAGGGTAAGCTTATCAATGTTGTGCTTGTTGGCAATCCTAATTGTGGCAAAACCACCATTTTTAACTATGCGTCGGGCTCTCACGAAAGGGTGGGGAATTATTCGGGTGTTACGGTAGATGCCAAGGAATCAAAATTTAAACATAAGGGATATATTTTCAATATCATTGATTTGCCTGGTACTTATTCAGTTACGGAATACACTCCCGAAGAACTGTTTGTGCGTTCGCATATCCTCGAGAAAATGCCGGATATTGTGATTAATGTGGTGGATTCATCCAATCTGGAAAGAAATCTATTTCTTACCACTCAACTTATCGATATGAATATCAAGGTGGTTATTGCCCTGAATATGTACGATGAGTTGAAAAAGAAAGGTGTTAAGTTTGATTATGATTCCCTTGGAAAAATGATTGGTATTCCGATTGTTCCCACGGTTGCATCCAAAGGAAAAGGTATTGATAAGCTGTTTAATAAACTGATAGATGTTTATGAAGACAGAGATCAGATAGTCAGACATATACATATCAACTATGGGTCGTTAATTGAAAGTGGCATCAGAGAAATTCAATATGAATTATGGAAAAATCCATCGGTGACTGATAAGATTTCATCGCGGTTCATGGCCATAAAATTGCTCGAAAAGGATAAGGAATTCAGCAATAAGACGAAGCATTTTCCCAATTACGATAAAATTAAATCGATCGTAAAAAAACAGATTGCTTTGCTTGAACAGGAGTACGGAGAGGATTCTGATACGATATTAACGGATGCCAAATATGGTTTTATTGATGGTGCACTCCGGGAAACATGTACGCAACCAAAGAAACAAAAAAGGGTCATACGTGAACCGGATGATTTGCTTACGCACCGTTTCTGGGGTTATCCGGTATTTCTTTTCTTTATGTGGCTGATGTTTCAGTCGACTTTCACCATTGGAAGCTATCCCATGGAGTGGATTGATCATGGAGTTGGGTTGTTAAGTGCCTGGTTGAGAGATGGGATGAGTGATGGACCTATCCGCGATTTGCTTGTCGATGGCATTATTGGCGGTGTCGGGGGAGTGATAATTTTTCTGCCCAATATCCTCATTCTTTTCTTTTTTATTTCTTTGATGGAAGATAGTGGCTATATGGCACGCGCGTCCTTTATCATGGATAAGCTGATGCATAAAATTGGTTTGCACGGAAAATCATTTATCCCTTTGATTATGGGCTTTGGATGCAATGTGCCGGCAATCATGGCTACTCGTACGCTGGAAAATAAAAAAGACAGAATTCTGACCATGATCATTACACCGTTTATGTCGTGCTCTGCTCGTTTGCCGGTGTATGTGCTCATCATTTCAGCAGTATTTCCGCAACAACAGGGACTGGTTTTGTTTGTCATATATTTAACCGGGATATTATTGGCGATATTAACTGCTTTGGTGCTGAAAAAAGTGGCATTTCAGAAGAAAGAAGTTCCTTTTGTAATGGAATTACCTCCTTACCGAATACCTACACTAAGAAATACGACTTCTCATATGTGGTATAAGGCAAAACAGTATTTGCAAAAAATGGGTAGTGTAATTCTGATTGCATCCATCATTATTTGGGCATTGGGATATTTTCCAAGAGATGTGGCTTTTTCGAAAGATTTTGATAGCGAGATTAAGGATGTAAGTATCAATACCGGCTTCACACAACACCAGAAAGATAGTATGATCCGACATCTTGAATTGCAAATGAATGCAGAACGCCAGGAAAAATCTTATATTGGTCAAATCGGACATGCCCTGGAACCGGTTATCAGTCCGCTTGGCTTCGATTGGAAAATGGGTGTAAGCATCGTTACCGGTCTGGCAGCCAAGGAAATTGTTGTCAGCACCATGGGAATTCTATATCAGGCCGACGACCATCCGGTAAGCGAAGACGAAACCCTGAAAGAAAAACTGAAAACCCAGAAACACAATACCGGAACACTCAAGGGCAGAGATGTTTTTTCGCCATTAGCTAGCCTGGCATTCATGTTTTTTGTTTTGATTTATTTCCCCTGTGTTGCTGTGATTGCGGCAATACGAAAAGAATCAAGTACCGGATGGGCAGTGTTTACGATGGTTTACACAACCGCACTGGCCTGGATTGTAGCCTTTCTAATCTATCAGATTGGCAGTTTCTTTTTGGGCTGATCCTTGTGTTTTCTTCTTTTAAGTTATTGTTTTTCAGTTAGATAAGAGTTTTCCCATTGAAAAATAGCATCTTTTTTGATTGATTTTAGAAAAAAAACCTTATTTTTACATGCTGAAATCAGGTTTTACACCCATTAACCATCAATGTATGTCAGTAAAAATCAAGGAAGTAAACAGTAAGGCAGATTTAAAGAAATTTATTTGGTTCGGGATAAATTTGTATAAAGATAATCCTTTTGCAGCACCACCGCTGATGATGGATGATTATATGAACCTCTCTAAAGGGAAAAATCCGGCATTGGAATTTTGTGAAACTGCGATTTTTTTAGCCTATAAAGATGATAAAATTGCTGGTAGAATTGCCGGTATCATCAACCCGGTTGCCAATGAAACCTGGAAAACAACGAATGCCCGCTTTGGTTGGGTTGATTTTATTGATGATAAGGAGGTTTCAACAGCGCTTTTTGATGCTGTAATTCAATGGGCAAAATCAAAAGGGATGAATCACCTCGAAGGACCGCTTGGTTTTACCGATATGGATAACGAAGGTGCCCTGATTGAAGGTTACGATCAGTTGAGTACGCTTGCAACCATTTACAATTATCCTTATTATATTGAGCATTACGAAAGTTATGGTTTTGAAAAGGAAATTGACTGGAAAGAGTATCTGATTACGATTCCAAAGGTTTTGCCGGAAAGATATATCAGAATTGCTGAAATTGTAAAGAAAAAATCAGGACTAAAACCCTTGAAGTTTACTTCGAAAAAGGAATTGGTTAGCAGATATGCGGTGAAAATTTTCGAATTGCTCAATGTGAGTTATCAGCATTTGTATGGTTATTCAAAATTGAACAGACAGCAAATCGATTTTTATATCAAACTGTATTTCAGCTTTTTCCGACTTGATACTGTTGTTGTTGTTGTGGATGAAAAAGATGAGGTTGTTGCTTTGGGTATTTCCATGCCAAGTTTTACCAAAGCATTGCAAAAAGCAAAAGGTAGTTTGTTTCCATTGGGATGGTGGCACATGCTTCAGGCTTTGAAGAAAAATGATATTTTAGATTTGTATCTGATGTGTGTACATCCTGATTATCAGAATAAAGGAGTAAATTCTATAATTTTTTCAGAAATGTTGCCGGTAGCAGCAAATAGTGGTTTCAAATTTGCAGAGTCAAATCCCGAACTCGAAACAAATTTAAAAATGTCGTCGCATTGGGATGAGTTCGAACACATAAATCATAAAAGAAGAAGACTTTATAAAAAGGAGATATAATTTTGGTACGTAGATTTGATTTTCTTGTCATTGGGAGTGGACTTGCCGGAATCAGTTTTGCACTGAAGGCTTGTAAACACGGTAAGGTTGCGCTGTTGAGTAAATCACAGCTCGACGACACGAATACTGCGTATGCCCAGGGAGGAATTGCGGCTGTTATCAGCGAGGAGGATAGTTTCGATAAACATATTGAAGATACGCTTATTGCCGGTGATGGCATTTGCAATAAGGAAGCTGTTGAAATGGTAATCAGAAGTGCTCCGGAACAAATTCATGAATTGCTGAATTGGGGGGTCGATTTTGATAAGGATGAAAGTGGTGATTTTGATTTGCACCGGGAAGGTGGTCACAGTGAATTTCGTATCCTGCATCATAAAGATAATACGGGAAAGGAAATTCAGCAGAGTTTAATCGAAAGACTCCGGAAAGAATCCAATATTGAGGTTTTTGAAAATTATTTTGCTATTGAAATTCTTACGCAACATCATTTGGGTGAGGTGGTTACCCAGCATACTCCCAATGTGGAATGCTACGGGGCTTATGTGCTCGACGAAGAATCAAATCATATTCATACCTTTTTATCAAAGATTACATTGATGGCAACAGGTGGTATTGGGAATGTCTATGCCACAACAACCAATCCTGGTTTTTCAACAGGTGATGGTATTGCCATGGTTCACAGAGCAAGAGGTGTGATTCATGATATGGAATTTGTGCAGTTTCATCCAACTGCGCTTTTTCATCCGGGTGAAAAACCTACCTTTCTTATTACAGAAGCAATTCGTGGATATGGTGCCATTTTAAGATCAAAAGATGGGCGCGAGTTTATGCATAAATATGATGACAGAGGCTCATTGGCTCCCAGGGATATTGTTGCCAGAGCCATTGATAATGAAATGAAAATGCGGGGACATGATTTTGTGTATCTGGATGTCAGACATAAAAATCCGGAAGAAACTAAAGAGCATTTTCCTAATATCTATAAAAAATGTTTAGAGTTGGGCATCGATATAACCAAAGAGATGATTCCGGTTTCGCCGGCTCAGCATTATCTTTGTGGTGGAATTGTGGTGGATTTGAACGGTAGAACTTCTATCAACAGACTTTATGCCGCAGGTGAATGTTCCAGAACGGGATTGCATGGCGCTAACCGATTGGCATCCAATTCTTTGCTTGAGGCTATCGTGTATGCAGATGTGGCAGCAAAAGATGCTGTTGTTTTATTGGGTTCTATTAGTCATCATAATTTTATTCCCGACTGGAATGATGAGGGCACCC
>JBILFS010000146.1:0-5587 GCA_044351455.1 Paludibacter sp.
TGGAACAGATTATGAGTACTTATGTAGGTATTGTGCGTTCTAATCTCAGACTTAAAAGGGCAATGAGCAGATTAGAAATTCTTTACAGGGAAACGGAGGATCTTTTCGAAAAATCGGTTGTTTCCAAAGAAATATGTGAATTGAGAAATGTTATCAGTGTCGCTTATCTGATAATTAAACATGCTTTAAGAAGAAAAGAAAGCAGAGGATTACACTTTACTGTTGATTATCCCAAAAGAATGTTGCGAAGTTAGTGCTTGTTTTCTGATAGGTTATTTGTATTTTTGCATTGTATAATATCATAAAGATATGTGTAAGTTTAAATTTTTAAGTTTCTGTTTAATTCTGATGCTGAATGTGTTTGCAGTTTTCTCTCAAATTGAAAACCAACGTGCAGCAGTAATCCGTATTGAGGGTTCAGGACAGGTGGCGAGAACTGATATTGACATGCCTGTTAATCAGGGACAGGTTATTACGGTTCCGGAGGGCTTTAGTTATTCTACAACCAATGGCGGAATCTTTTTGATTTTGCCAAAGGCTGGCAATAATGTGAAATTATTTTCTTTAACAGGTCAGATGATCTGGAACGGCGAATTGGTATCCGGTAGATTTTATATTCCAACAGGAAAAGGAATTTATATCCTCCGGGTAAATAATAAGAGTTATAAAGTGAATTGTAAATAAACTGAATTAGAAGTATTTAAATATTTATGATAAAACATATCGTTTTTTTTAATGTTAAAGATGAATCAGAAGGTCGTGATAAACAGGAAATTCTGATATTTATCAAAAAGGAACTTGAAGAATTGATTGATTTGATTCCCGAACTAAAGAAAATTGAAGTTGGAATAAATCATCCTGAGGCTCCTGCCGGTAATTTTGATCTTGCCTTATATTCTGAATTTGAATCGATGGATGATCTGAATAGCTATCAGGTTCATCCTGAACATAAAAGGGTTGCTGCTTATATCGGAACTGTTAAAACCGATAGAGCTTGCGTGGATTATTTGATTTAAGTCGCTGATATTTATTTGTTTATAGTATTTATTTAACCTGTTTGTTTGTTTATGTGGAAGAACTGGCTTAGTTTCTCCGGCTCTCAACGTGCCGGTATTACTGTACTTCTTACGTTGATTTTAATAGTCCTGCTTGCAAGATTTTCACTTCCTTTCATCATGCCTCAACATGAAGCTGAATGCAGAGATTCTGTTTTTATTGCTGAAAGTGAGGCTTTTATGAAGTCTCTTGAACATGATAGTGCGTTTTATGCTTTTGATGATAGCCTGTTTAGTTATAAGAACAGATTTAACAGGTATAATCAGCAACATGAAAAATATGTATTATTTGCGTTCGATCCGAATACCATTGATTCTTCCGGATTTGTGAAACTTGGATTGAAACCATGGCTTGCATCAAATATCCTCAGATACAGGAAAAAAGGTGGAAAATTCAAAACACCGGAACAATTCTCGAAAGTTTACGGTTTGGATTCTCTCAAATATGCTGAGTTGAAACCTTTTATCCAGATTGCAAATGAAAATACTATCCATTCCGATAGTTTAATGAATACGCATCATAGATTTAATCGAAAATTTCAGGCTAATCTGGCTGATACCAACGAATTAAAATTGATTAAAGGAGTAAGTCCGGGTCTTGCCAGGATGATTGTTCAGTATAGAAATAAATTGGGTGGATATCACAATATCAATCAGTTAAAAGAAGTTTTTTCGATGAATGAAGAGAAATATGCTTTGATAAGTCCGTATTTGTCTGTTGATTCTGTTTCAATCAGAAAAATCAATGTCAATACTGCTTCTGTTGAGAAACTTAAATCTCATCCATATCTCAATTTCTATCAGGCTAAGAGTTTGTACGAATACCGCAGAAAGAAGGGTAGGGTTTCCAAACTATCCGAATTGAACAGACTTGAAGAGTTTAATGCTGAAACAGTTGAAAAAATTGAACCTTATCTGGATTTTAAGTGAATATAATTGATTTCCGGGTTGAATAATCGACAAATAAATGGTAAATTTGCACTTTGTAAAATGGTTATTTTGTGTACATTAAACTGTTGCTTTATGGAGATTTTGGGTGGTTTCGACTTTTCTCTTATTGAGATAATCCTTTCCGGGGTTTTAATCATTGCATTTGTTTATCAACTCTTTTATCATTTCCGGATTCAGAATATTGCTTATCAGCAAAAAAGGAAAAAGGAAAAGTCAGAGATTTCATTCAACAAAGAGGCTGTTCCGGTTTCTGTGGTTATTTGTGCCAAAGATGATACTGATAATTTGCGTGAGTTCCTGCCCTTATTTCTGACGCAGGAATATTCAGAATTTGAGGTCATTGTGGTGAATGATGGTGGAAATGAGGATACTGAAGATCTGATACGGGAAATGAAAAAGAGTTATCCCAATCTGAAATCTACTTTTGTACCTGCCGGCACCACCAATTTGAGCACAAAGAAACTGGCGCTTACATTGGGTATCAAAGCTGCAAAATACGACTGGATATTGTTGTCGGATGCGGATTGTTATCCCCAAAGTAGTCAATGGCTGGCTACCATGTCCCGCAATTTTGTGTCCGGTGTTGAGTTTGTCCTGGGATACAGTCCGTATATAACCCAAAAGAGTTTTCTAAACAGGTTGATAACTTATGATACACTTTTCATTGGGATGCAATATCTTGGATATTCAAAACATTTATCTCCTTACATGGGAGTGGGCAGAAATATGGCCTATAGAAAAGATGTGTTTTTCAGAAACAAAGGGTTCGCAACAAATCTGCATCTCCGCTCCGGTGATGATGATTTGATGGTGAATTATGCGGCACATAAATTCAATACCAGAATTGAAACTTCACCGGATAGTGTCATCTGGTCGATTCCGGAAAAAAAGTACATGCATTGGTATTTTCAGAAGGAAAGGCATTTGTCTGTCTCAACTTTCTATAAATCTTCCAGTAAAATGATGTTGTTTGTAGAACCTTTTCTCAGGGGATTGTTTTATTTGTCCTTCATCGGACTTGCAGTTTTTGCCATTTTGTCGCAACACTGGTTGTTGGTTGCCCTGGCAGGAATTTTATTTTTAACCAGATGGATAGTACAGTTGTTTATAACCAACAGAGCATCAAAATATTACAAAGGCCGGAAGTATTTTCTTACTTTGTTGTTGTTTGATATTTACCTGCCGTTGTTGAATGCCTGGATTATGACATTTGGAAGAATGGGTAGTAAAGCCAAAAATATTAGCTGGAAATAATTATGAGGATAATTTTCATGGGTACACCGGGTTTTGCGGTCGAGAGCTTAAAAGCTTTGGTTGAAAATCAATTTGATGTTGTGGCTGTTGTTACAATGCCGGATAAACCGGCAGGCAGGGGACATAAACTTCAAATGTCGCCTGTGAAAGAATATGCGCTCGAAAAAAACATCCCGGTTTTACAGCCCGAAAAACTGAAAAATCCGGAGTTTATTGATGCTCTGAAATCATACAATGCAGATTTGCAGATTGTTGTTGCTTTCAGAATGCTTCCGGAAGTCGTTTGGGATATGCCCCGTTTGGGTACTTTCAATCTGCATGCTTCTTTGCTTCCTCAGTACAGAGGTGCTGCACCTATCAATTGGGCTGTTATTCACGGCGAGATAGTTACCGGTGCCACAACCTTCTTCCTAACGCATGAAATTGATACCGGAAAAATCATTTTGCAGGAAAAAGTTGACATTCTTCCGGATGATGATGCCGGAAGTGTACATGATAAACTGATGGAACTGGGTGGGCGGTTGGTTGTGAAAACTGTCAGATTGATTGAGTCTGGTGACTGTCAGGCACTTGATCAGGTTGAACTTCTCAAGGATGTTTCTGAATTGCGTCCGGCACCCAAACTTTTCAGGGACAATTGTGAAATCAACTGGAATCAAAGCACTGTACAGATTCATAACTTTGTAAGAGGTTTGTCTCCTTACCCTGCAGCCTGGTGTGAACTTAAACCTGAAGGTGTTGAAGAAGCAATTGCCTATAAAATATTCAAGACTAAACCTGAGACTGCGATTCACGATTTATTACCCGGAACAATTCTATCCGATGGAAAAAAATATCTGAAGGTAGCGTCAGCAGATGGTTTTGTTGAAATTACTGAACTTCAGGCTCCCGGTAAAAAACGCATGTTGACAGGCGATTATCTCAGAGGATTACGCTAAAGTTTTCAATGTATCCAGCAATATTTTATTTTCTTCCGGAGTTCCTACAGTGATGCGGATGCAACCCATGCATAGAGATACTGTGTTTCTGTTTCTGACAATAATACTCTTTTCAACCAGATATTGATATATGGCATTGGCATCATCCACCCGAACCAGAATAAAATTGGCATCGGTTGGATAAATATGCTTTACCATGGGAAGTTTTTGTAATTCCTGTTTCAGAATTGTGCGTTCATCCAACAATGTCTCAACCCATTTGTCAACCTGAATCTTGTTCTGTAATGCTTTTAAAGCCTGATTTTGTGTCAGGATGTTGATGTTGTAGGGATATTTTATCTTATTCAGAATATAAATGATTTCTTCTGATGCAAATGCCATCCCCAATCGAATGGCTGCATGTCCCCAGGCTTTAGATAAAGTCTGTAATACAACCAGATTTGAGTATTGATTGAGTTTGAGGCCAAAGCTTTTCCTTCCGGAGAAATCAATATAGGCTTCATCCACAACCACAATGCCATGAAATTTTTCCAGCAATGTGATAATTTCATTTTCATTTAAATTATTCCCGGTAGGATTATTGGGAGAACAAATCCAGATCAGTTTGGTGTTTTGATCAGCGGCGGCTAATAAGTCTGCTGCGTTGAAATCAAAATCAGCATTCAGAAGTACCCTGCGGTATTCCACATCGTTGATGTCGGCTGATACCTTGTACATGCCATAGGTTGGCTCAATGGCAACCACATTGTCCTGGCCGGGTTCGCAAAATGCACGGTATAACAAATCAATGGGTTCATCACTTCCGTTTCCTAAAAAGATATTGACTTCGGGTACTCCTTTGATATTGGCTATGGCTTCCTTAACTTTTATTTGTAAAGGGTCCGGATATCTGTTGAAGGGTGCGTTGAAAGGATTTTCATTGGCATCCAGATAAACGGAAGCTTCACCTTTAAATTCATCCCTGGCACAGGAATAGGGTTTTAATGCCGCAATATTTTTTCTTACTAACTGATTGATATCCATTGAACTGTGATAAAAATTGAAATTCGGTTTAATCGTTTACTAATCTGATTTTTACAGCATTGCTATGTGCCTGGAGTTCTTCACTTTCAGCCATAAATATGATGGCATTGCTCAGATTGGTTAATCCCTCTTTGCTAATTTCCTGGAAGGTAATTTTTCTGATGAAACTATCCATATTTACACCGCTGTAGGCTCTGGCGTAACCATTGGTTGGCAGGGTGTGATTGGTTCCTGAAGCATAATCCCCCGCACTTTCCGGTGTGTAGTTTCCCAGAAATACTGAACCTGCATTTACAATATTTTCAGCAACTCCTTTATAATACCTGGTTGAAATAATCAGGTGCTCAGGGGCATAGGCATTGGTCA
>JBILFS010000035.1:0-9902 GCA_044351455.1 Paludibacter sp.
TGATAAATTCCAAGGTTGAATGTGTAATTAAACTATAAATCAATATATTATGCTCAAAACTGCATATAAATTTATGAAGTTCGATAAAGTAAAAAGTATCGGAGTCATTATCGGAATTGTCGTCAGCATATTTCTGATTGGTCAGCAGATTGGGATATTGACCTTCCTCACTGGTTTAATGGGCGGACTGGTGGACAATTCGCGTCAGGATATTGGTCAGATTTGGGTGATTGACAACATTACCCGCAATGCGAATGAACTGGCTCAGCTGGACGTAAGTCTTGTTCAGGAAATCCGCAGTGTCGAAGGGGTGGAGTATACCTATCCGATTGTTGCCGCGGGTGCATCGGTAAAATTTGCCAATGGTAAAATTTCGCCGGTACTTCTCATTGGTAGCGAATCGCCTCTTTTCATTGCCGGTCCGCGTCCCGACCGCATCAACAAGGGAAATCTGAATGCGTTGAATTACGATGAGGCTGTTTCTGCGGAATTTTTCGATAAACAGGTTTTTGATTTTCCTGTAGATATTGATACCAGGGTGGAAATAAATGGCAAGAGTGCATTTGTAAAAGTGCAGACTAAAAATGCCAGGGGTTTTGCGGGTTCGTTTATTTACACAACGCTGTCCAAAGCCCGTTATTATGGTTCATTCCCCGATTCTAAAGTGAGTGCCATAGCCGTTAAGGTTAAGCCGGGCTACAAGGTGGATGATGTGGTTGAAAAGATTAATCGTTCATTTTATGGTGTCAGGGCATGGAATGCACAAACGCTGAAAAATACGACTATTTCCAATATCACCATTTCGTCAAACATCGGAACCAGTATTGGATCCCTGGTGGTATTTGCTGTAATTAGCGGTTTCTTTATTATCGGACTTACGCTTTATTCCTCAGCAGTCGACAGGATTAAAGATTATGGAACGCTCAAAGCCATCGGTGCAACAAATAGTTATATCACCAAACTCATATTAACGCAGTCTTTCCTTTTTGCAGTGGTGGGATTTATAATCGCCATATTTTTGCTCGAGGGATTCCGGATGGGTGTTACAAACTCCGGCCTGGTAATTTCATTCTCATTCCTGGTGTATTTAATATTGTTTGTGATTACTGTATTTATTTCGGTGGGCAGTTCGCTGTTTTTCTCCATTCGAACCATCAATCATGTTGAACCTGCTTCTGTTTTCAGAGGCTAAATTATTTTTTAAGAATGAAACAACTAATATTTATATGCACAGCATGGGTGGTGCTGTCTGCATCGGCTCAACAAAGGACACTGAGTCTGACGGAATGCATTGACAACGCCCTGGCTAACAAAGCCAATATCAAAGCATCCCGAACCGAATCTATCATTGCCGGATTGCAGAACAAGGAAGCCAAAGGAAAATACCTTCCGCAGATTTCAATCGCGTATCAGTATCTCTATAATCCGATTATTGCTTCGCAGGTTGTTCCTACAGGTCAGTTTTTGCCTGTACCCACCAGCGAACAAAGGGCCATTAAATTTGGTACCGATTGGCAGCAAAATGCTGGTTTAAGCTTGTTTCAGCCAATTGTTGATTTTACTATTCAAAGTAAAATTGCTGAAAGCAGAATCAATGAAAAGATTAAAAATGCAGATTTGCAAATTGCCGGTGATGAACTGAAATTTGAGGTGCTGAAATCTTTTGGAAAAATAATGGTGCTCACCGAACAACAAATCAGTGCAGTAATCGATACAGCCCGCACTTTTAAATCGCTGAAACTGATTAAGGCCAAACTTGCTGAAGGGAAAGTGCTTAAAACGGATGTGAATAAATCGCAACTGAATCATAATAATGCCATTGGAAGTTACAAAAGTGCCGAAACAGAATTGCTGAAAGAGAAAATTTACCTGAGTTTTCTGACTTCTGTTCCGCTTTCTGAAATGCTGGATGCCGGTTTTGACTTTTCGCCACTGCGCTCCGAAAGTAATTTTCTGTCGGTGGATAGTGTGAATACGGCTGCCGATGCTAATTTTCAGCAACTGAACTTCAGGCAGGAACTCATCCGACAACAGTTTAAAACCGAACGGCGGAAATTTACGCCTACGCTTGGACTTCAGGCATTTTTGGGTGCCAATCAGTATAGCAATACTTTCGACCCGCTACTCGCAAATTCATGGTACGGTAGCAGCAATGTTGGTATTTCGCTCAATTTGCCGATACTGACAGGCGAAAATACCCCGGTCAAAATCAAACAGTTGGAAACTCAGTCGAAAACCATTGATTTCAACCGGGAAGATCTCCGTGCGAAACGATATAAGGACTTTTGGCAGACAGGCGAGGATATTAAAAAGGCCCGGGAACAGCTTCTTTTGATCGAAAGTAATGTGGCGCTGCTGTCTGAAAATGTCAGCATTTTCCAGGATCGCTTTTCGGCAGGGCAACTCACGGTGAATGATCTGAATCTCCAGGAACTGGATTTGCAGCACGAAAAGGCAAACCTGATGAAGCAAAAAAGTGAGTTGATTAATTTGCAGATACAACGTGTTAATACTTCGGGAAATCTGAATGGTTTTATTCAAAGACTTAAGGACAAATAAATATGTTCCACTATTACTTTTGCAGCGGTTTTTCCGCATTATGTTGCGAAGGTAGAAAAGAAGGGTAGAACCCCGGAGGAGTTGTTGCAGGTTATCGAATGGTTGACGGGCTTTGATGAGCCTGAAATTCAGGAACTGATTCAAAAAAATGTGACTTTTGAGACTTTCTTCGGACTGGCAAGGATTCATCCGAATGCGAAACTTATTACGGGTACTATTTGTGGTTACAGGGTGGAGGATATCGAAAATCCGCTGACCCGCCATATCCGTTACCTGGATAAACTGGTGGATGAACTGGCTAAGGGGCGTGCCATGGAAAAGATTTTGCGTGTTGGATGAAATGTTCAATACAGTTATGGTTTAAGTTTTTGATCTGTTCGTATGGATAATATGTTCCTTAATAAAATATTAAAAGTTCAAAACCAAATAACCGGGTTACCTGATTTACCTTGTCCATGCGCAACGTTGATTTACCTTGTTCCAAATCCCGCAAAAATCGGAGTCCAACACCTGCCTTTTCTGCCAACTCCGGCTGTGTTCGTTTTGCGCTGTTTCTTTTTTGCTTTACGAACTCACTTAATGTGCTTTTAAATACGATTTGCAAAAAAAACAGTGCAAATAATCAAGTATTTTGCATAAAATGATAAATATCGTAGCAAATAAACGAAAGGAATATAAATATTGTCGCAAATAAATCAAATAATTTGCTGCTTCTCATCTTCCAGGGCTTTATCAAAATCGTCTTTGGACTTTTGACCGAAAACTCTTTCTATGTATTTTAGGTGAGCTTTCTCCGGCTCTTCGTATGCGTTGCACTCAACCAGATAGTTATTCAACTCATCAAAATCATCTCCATAAAGGTTATCACTGAATTTGTGCAGTTTTTCCATAACCCTAATGTATGTAGCTGGCTCTTTTGATCGTGTAAGTTTTCGTAATGCCAGAATATAATCCTCCCTGAATACAGTTGGGACAATTATACGGGACTGGCCACCACTAAATAGTTCAGCATTCATCATGATTCTGGCGATACGACCATTCCCATCTACAAACGGATGCACTTCACTTATCATAAACATCATAAATATAGCCCTGGCCATGGGTTCTTTTAATGCTGCGTAGTATTTGAAACCCTGCATTAACGTTCCTCTGACCAGACTGTGGTCAACAAATAAGGTGTTTCCTGCCTGATTGTTTTTGTCTTTAAATTGCCCCGGATTGCAATCTTCTCTTTCGCGCATCAAAATACGATGACGGTTTTGTAGTAATTCAAATAACACTTCGGGAGTTGACGGGATCTTATTCATTTCCGACCGATTGGAAATAACCGTAAATGTCCCTAAAATATCATGAGAGTCTTTTATACGTTTGGGAATTGCAATACCAGTTTCAACAATTGATTTGGCTTCGTCAATTGTAAATCTTGTTCCTTCAATATAATTTGAGAAATAGCCTTCAAAAAAGGAAAACATGCGGTAAGAATCTTCATCTGTATTCTTATTTGTTCGTTCAACAAAGAAATAGTCCTTTAGGGTTTCAAAGAGTATTGAAAATAATTCTAGACGTGCAGCATCATAAGGCACACCTGCGGCTCTTGCTCTTGATGAATCGTTTGTAAGCACATTCACATTGTGAGTGGA
Source organism: Paludibacter sp. (assembly GCA_044351455.1). Lineage (GTDB taxonomy): Bacteria > Bacteroidota > Bacteroidia > Bacteroidales > Paludibacteraceae > Paludibacter. The sequence goes on from JBILFS010000035.1 coordinate 4,200, forward strand.
CATAAGGGCCGAAATAATTCTATTCAGTTTTTCAAATTCAACCGGCATATTAAGTAAAACCGAAACTTCTCTAAGCTTATCTCTGAATTCATTCAATTTTTCTTCGCCCTGAATGAGAATCATTTTCTCCAATCTATTTTCTATAAAAGAAATCGGAAGTACTTTTGATTGTTCGCCTTGTCGTTTGGAAATCTGCATACACTCCAACATCCAACGATATTCGGACGCAATGAAAATGCCATTCAACAATATGTCACCTTCAATGGCTTTTGGTCCTTCGTATATATTGAGAGTTATTCCGGGAAGGTCGGATATTTTTTTTCGAAAGTTATACGTTATAAAAAATTCACCGTCAACAGTCGGGCGTAGTTCTTGTGCACTACGGTGACTTATTACCGCATTTGGGTAACGCCACGCCAAAATATCAGTAAGATTTCTCTTAGCTACACTTTCCACAGAATCCAACATGTTAGTTGTATATACTCTTGGAGCTATTTTTTTTAGTTTCCCTGCTTTTTCGGCCAAAGAAATTTTGCGGGAAATGTTCGAGTCTGATGAAGAGAAAATTATCTCCTTCGAAAGGTTTAATGCGTCTGCCATACAAAGTTTGTCGCTAATGACATGCAAAGTTGCAAATTTTATCGCATATAAACAAAATATACTTATAAAAAAATGGCATTAGCACACAATTATTGCCTTGTATAATCGACATAACTTTTATTCTGCAATTATCAAACAAAACTGCCCAACCTGAAATTCATCAGATTGGGCGGTTTTTTATTTTAAGTTTACTTGTTTACTAAAAAACTCGTTTACTCTTTTTTTATTTCACTTCTTCAAAATCCACATCAGTTACATCACCTTGTTTGCCGCCGCCCTGTTGCGATTGCTGTTGTCCGCCGAAGTCCTGTGGACCACCCTGGCCGCCCTGACCCGGTTGGCCACCCTGAGCATTCTGTGCATTGTACATTTCCTGACTGGCTGCATGGAAAGCAGTGTTCAGTTCGTTGGTGTACGTGTCGATATCAGCGATATTCTGCGATTTATGTGCTTCTTTCAGCTTGGCAAGAGCCGCTTCGATAGGCGCTTTTTTATCAGCAGGGATTTTATCTCCGATTTCAGAAAGTTGTTTTTCTGTCTGGAAGATAAGACTATCCGCGTGATTCAGTTTGTCGATTTTTTCTTTTTCTTTCGCATCAGCATCAGCATTGGCAGCTGCTTCATCTTTCATTCTCTTGATTTCTGCATCACTTAATCCTGACGATGCTTCGATACGGATGCTCTGCTCTTTACCAGTGGCTTTGTCGCGGGCTGATACGTGTAAGATACCATTGGCATCGATGTCGAAAGTTACTTCAATCTGAGGCTCACCACGACGGGCAGGCATGATGCCATCTAAGTGGAAACGACCCAATGATTTATTCTGATTGGCCATTGGTCTTTCACCCTGTAATATGTGGATTTCCACCGAAGGCTGATTGTCTGAAGCTGTTGAGAATGTTTCCGATTTCTTGGTTGGAATGGTTGTGTTGGCTTCAATCAGTTTGGTCATTACGCTACCCATGGTTTCAATACCTAAAGAAAGCGGAGTAACATCAAGTAATAATACATCTTTTACATCACCTGAAAGCACACCACCCTGGATGGCAGCACCTACTGCTACAACTTCATCAGGATTAACACCTTTGGATGGAGCTTTTCCGAAGAATTTTTCTACAGCTGTCTGGATTGCCGGAATACGGGTTGAACCACCTACCAGGATAACTTCATCAATGTCTTTGGTTGATAAACCTGCATTTTTCAATGCTGTGCGACAAGGATCAATAGTTCTCTGAATCAGATCATCAATCAATTGTTCGAATTTGGCACGGGTCAGTGTGCGTACAAGGTGACGTGGAATTCCATCTACCGGCATGATGTATGGCAGGTTGATTTCTGAAGAAGTGGTGTTTGAAAGCTCAATTTTAGCTTTTTCAGCAGCTTCTTTCAAACGTTGTAACGCCATTGGATCTTTGGTAAGGTCGATGCCCATATTTTCATCTTTGAATTCCTGTACCAACCAGTCGATAATTCTGTGGTCGAAGTCATCACCACCAAGGTGAGTGTCACCATCTGTCGATTTAACTTCAAACACGCCATCGCCTAATTCAAGCACTGATACGTCGTGTGTACCACCACCGCAGTCGAACACCACAATTTTCATGTCTTTGTTGGTTTTGTCGAGTCCGTATGCCAAAGCTGCAGCTGTTGGTTCGTTGATGATACGACGAACATTCAGTCCGGCAATTTCACCGGCTTCTTTGGTAGCCTGACGTTGTGAGTCGTTGAAGTAAGCAGGTACTGTAATTACCGCATCGGTTACTTCAGTTCCCAGGTATTCTTCAGCAGTTTTTTTCATTTTCTGAAGGATGATGGCAGAAATTTCCTGTGGGGTATATAACCTTCCGTCGATGTCCACACGCGGGGTGTTGTTTTCGCCTTTTACCACTTTATAAGGTACACGTGCAATCTCTTTGGTCAGTCGGTCATAGGTTTCGCCCATGAATCGTTTGATAGAGAAAACAGTTTTAACAGGGTTTGTAATAGCCTGACGTTTGGCAGGATCACCCACCTTGCGTTCTCCGCCATCCACAAAACCGATTACTGAAGGAGTTGTTCTTTTACCTTCGCTGTTGGCTATAACGATAGGTTCGTTTCCTTCCATTACAGAAACACATGAGTTTGTGGTTCCGAGGTCAATTCCAATTATTTTTCCCATTTTGATATATATTTTAATATGTTAATATTTTCATTGCGACATATCCGGTTTTACAAAGCATGTGCCATCGGACATGCTCGGGATTTTCCTGCCATTTTTGCAGGAAAACTGACACGGGTATAAACAAAGAGGACAGAAATCTGAATTCCTGTCCTCTTTCTTCCTGTATTTTGAATTGCTTAAACGAAATGATAAAGGAAAATGATGGTGGCATCGAGTGCCGGCTTCTTGCTGTCTTTTATTTCTAATGTAGCCCTGATTTCTGCTTTGGAGATACCCCTGAGGTTTATAAGCGATGTGAGACTTGCGCGTACCCTCACTTCTGTGCCAACCAATACCGCTTGTCCGAATCTGAGTTTTTCAATGCCGTAATTTACGGTGAGCTTCGAATTTCTAACATCTACAACTTGTTCCCAAAGATGTGGTAAAACAGAAAGATTCAGAAAACCGTGGGCAATGGTTGTTTTGAACGGACTTTCTTCCTTGCATCTCTCTACATCTACATGAATCCACTGATGATCTAAAGTTGCATCAGCAAACATGTTAATTTGTTCCTGTGTGATTTGTAAATAATCTGATACGCCAAGTTCTTTCCCTACGTATTGTTCGAAATTTTCGTGACTGGTAATTATTAGTGGGTTCATTAAAAGTGAATAATGGGTTTATAAATATTGCACACTTTATAAGTTTATGTGCAAAAGTAAAAAAAATAATGATATAAGCCAAATTTTTTTTATTTTTGCTAAAAAATTCAGAGTATGATTTTCAAAAGAATATTATTAAAACTCAGTGGTGAATCGCTGATGGGTGCCAAACAATATGGCATTGACGAGAACAGGTTGATGGAGTATGCCACGCAGATATCGGAAATTGCAGCCATGGGCGTTCAGGTGGGTATTGTGATTGGTGGTGGTAATATTTTCAGGGGATTGAGTGGTGCATCCAAAGGATTCGACCGTGTTTTGGGTGATCAGATGGGGATGATGGCCACGGTGATTAACAGTCTGGCGCTGAATTCGGCATTGAAATCTGTCGGGGTAAAATCAAGGGTACTTACTGCCATCAGAATGGAACCGGTGGGCGAGTTTTACAGCAAACAGAAAGCAATCGGTTTTCTGGAAAGTGGTGAGGTGGTTATTCTTTCTGCCGGAACAGGGAATCCGTTTTTTACTACGGATACCGGTTCTTCGCTTCGTGCCATCGAAATTGAGGCTGATGTGATGCTGAAAGGAACACGCGTGGATGGTATCTATACCGCTGATCCGGAGAAGGACCCCACGGCGACTAAGTTTGAAGAAATTACGTATGATGAGATATATCACCGGAATCTTAAAGTAATGGATTTAACGGCTACAACGATGTGTAAGGAGAATAATATGCCGATATATGTTTTCGATATGGATACCCCGGGAAATCTGTTGAAAGTGATGAAAGGGGACAAAATTGGTACCCTGGTAAAATTGTAAGGGGTAGGCGGTTAGTAAACAATAAAAATTTAAAAATATGCTGGAAATTAAAACTGTTTTAAATCATGCTGAAGAGAACATGGAAGGTACTATCATGTTTCTCGATGAGTCACTTGCTCATATTCGTGCAGGCAAAGCAAATACACGAATTCTGGATGGTATTCGTGTGGATTATTATGGTTCTCATGTGCCATTAGCCAGTGTGTCGACAGTAACGACACCGGATGCAAAAACAATCACAATTCAACCCTGGGAAAAAGCCATGATCTCCGTAATCGAAAAGGCTATCATGAATTCTGATGTGGGTATTACACCGATGAATAATGGTGAGGTAATTCGTTTGTCGATTCCTCCGGTAACGGAAGAGCGTCGTAAACAACTGACCAAACAGGCTAAACATGAAGGCGAAGAGGCAAAAATTTCAATCAGAAACGCACGTCGTGAAGCCATTGAAAAGCTGAAGAAAGCGGTAAAGGAAGGTCTTCCAGAAGATATGGAAAAGGATGCCGAAGCGGAGGTGCAGAAAATCCACGATAAGTATATCAAAAAAGTGGATGAAATGCTGGCTGCCAAGGAAAAGGAAATTATGACGGTGTAAACCGCAGAAATTCTCCTGAAGTGAGCAACACTTCCGGCATGCACAGTCCCGCTGGGACCATAGGTGTGTAACCGTATGCAAGCGAAGCGAAGCTTACGGATAAGCAGCGAACAAAATGATTTATTGGCCCCGATCAGGGGGCTATAGATATTCAATAAATACATAGATAGAAAAATGCCGTATTAATTTTGAGTTAATACGGCATTTTATTTTCAGTTATTCCGGTTATTTCAATTCAGAATATATTTTATACCAAACTGCATTTGCCAGCGTGAACCTGAACCAATATTATCTTTAAATGTAGATGTTAAAGGTTGTTTGTTAACCAAAGGCATTGTAAAGGTTGGTGCGGCAGTTGCAGTTGGTTTATCAACCATTTTCAGAAACTGATATTGCTGATTACCAAGCACAGTAGTTGCCTGAACGCCCCAGTCTTTGTTGAGTAAATTGGCAAAGTTCATGATGTCGAATGAAATTCGGAGGGTGTTCGATTTGCCGTTTTTGAAAAACACATTGACATCGTGCGTGATGTTCAGGTCAATCTGATCAACATAAGGAGCCACGCCACCATTTCTTTCAGAATATTTTCCTCTCATGGTACTTAAGTATGGATCCTGGGCAATAAATGCATCCACTTGTTCCCAGATTTGGTCAGGTGTACGGGTGTCAGATGATCCGTCTTTAACTAATGTAATCTGATCTTTAGTTGCGGGAACAAAAACAAGGTCATTTTCAGTCCCTGCACCATCTCCGTTTAAGTCACCAGCATACGTATATGAATATCTGAATGGTGAATATTTTTGATAAATCATGCCTACAGAAGTAGCATTATATTTACTCCATTCTTTTCTGTAACTAACCTGTAATAAACCTCTTGCAGG
>JBILFS010000336.1:0-3174 GCA_044351455.1 Paludibacter sp.
CCGGCTATAAGGTCTGATGTGAAAGAAATTGTCGGAACGGACTTCTTAGGTGAATATGATTTTTCGATTGTGAATGCAGCTTCGGATGAAGATATGAATCATGCTGCTCTGCTGAAGACCGACGACGCAATACTTGCCGGATCGGCTGCATTCTTCAAGGCGTACCTCGAAAGCCGGAATCTGATTCCATTGACTGATGATGTCGCTATTCCGACATTGAAAAATACATTATTTGTTCGGGGTAGTGCTTATGCCAAAAGCAGAGAAGAGGTCAAAAAAACGTCCTTAAATGGTACTCATGTAACTTATCTTTCGCCGTTTATATTTGATACTCCCGACTACCAAAAGTTGACAGACCATTATGCCAAGGAACTGATTGCAGTTTTGAGAAAAGGTGAAAATGCCATTTTTGCCATTGGAGAACCCGTTTTGCCCGGGAAAGAAGCTGCTGTGAAAGTTAAAAAGTTGATGGCAGAAGTGGTAAGCATTGTCCTTCATGCTGTGGATGTTAATGAGCTGGTCATTGAAGGTGGTGCTACTACATCAGCAATACTTGAAAAGCTCAATTACACACAATTTGTACCCACATTTGAATATGCTCCGGGGGTTGTGCGAATGAAAGTCTGCGAAAATGAAACATTGTGTTTAACTATTAAACCCGGGAGTTATCAATTTCCCGAACAGGTCTGGAATTATAAAAGTATAATATAAACAATTAAAAATTTAAAAATTATGGGAACTATTGGATGGATTGACTATTCAATTATTATTTTTTCGGTGGTAATTGCCATATTCATTGGGATGTATTTTACACGCAGGCAGAAAACTTCAAATAAGTTTTTTACAGGTGGTGGTAACGTACCTTCATGGGCAATCGGACTTTCAATTATGGCAACACTAATCAGTAGTATAACCTTTTTGGCTTACCCGGCAACCGGATATAAGTCGAACTGGATATTATTGGTTCAGGGATTAATGGTGCCGCTTGTACTGGTAGGTTTGATAGGATTTATAGTTCCTTTATTCAGAAGGACCATCGGAATTAGTACATACGAGTATTTTGAAAGACGCTTTGGTTTGCCTGCCCGCATGTATAGTTCTCTGGCTTTTATGTTGATGCATTTTTCAAAACTTGGTACGGTAGTTTACTTAATGGGTATGGCTTTGGGAACCATGATGGGTGCTGATGTTCTTACTACTATTTGGATAACCACCATTATCATTATTGTAATTACTTTTTTTGGAGGACTTGAAGGTGTGATATGGATGGATGCCTTTCAGGGTGTCTGGCTCATATTGGGTGGTTTGATCTGTATCGCTATAATTCTTTTTACTGCACCCGGAGGTCCTTCAGAGGTGTTCAGGGTGATGAATGAGGCAGAGAAAATGAGCTTTGGACCTTACGATATGGATTTTACAAAACTAACATTTATTGTAATGGCTTTTAACGGAGTATTTTTTGCAATTCAAAAATATGGAACCGACCAAACCATTGTACAGCGATATCTGGCAGCAAAATCAGAAAAGGAAGCCATAAAAGCATCATTGATAGGTGTGTTTACCAGTGTTCCCCTGTGGGCAATGTTTATGTTTATTGGTTCGGCTTTGTTTGCTTTTTATCAGCTTTCTCCCGGATTGTTGCCCGAAGGTACGCTCAGTGAGGGTGTTTTTCCGCATTTCATTACAACCGAACTTCCCGTAGGAGTGAAAGGATTTATCATTGCAGCACTTATTGCAGCTGCAATTTCCACCATTGCATCAGATATAAACTGTCTTTCGGCCATTGGAGTAGAAGATTTTTACGCCCGTTTCAAAAAGAATATTAGTGACAAAAAAAAGCTTAGAATGGCACGTATTATTATTGTTGTTTCAGGATTACTTTCTGCATTGATAGCAACCATTTATTACTTTTGGGGAGGTGAGGGAGTTCTTGGAATTGTATTTGGGTTGTATGCAATTTTTTCTGCCGGGATTGTTGGTATGTTTCTGCTTGGTTTTCTGGTACCAAAGGCCAATGAGAAAGGATTGTATGTGGGAATGATTGTGTGTGTTCTTTTTACTGCCTGGGCTACGTTAACATCTACGAGCTATGAAGTGAACGGAACAAAGGAATTACTGGTTGATTTGGGTAACTATAACTTCACACATCATACCTATATGCTCGGAGTTTATAGTCATTTTGTATTGTTCTTTGTGGGTTGGGGTGCCAGCTACTTTTTTAAAGGTAAACCGGTTGACAAAAAATTGATGCTTTATGGTTTAAAAAAACAAGGAACAATTGAAAAAAATAATTAATAAAAGAATTGAATGAAAAATATCATCAAAACATTATCAACTATCATTTTGATGTTAGTATTTGCCATGTGCTTAAATGCTCAGGGAAAACCTAAAGCAGGTTCAAAATCAAAAGCACAAAAAACGACAGCTGTGCAGATGAAAGAGTCGGAAAACCCCATGGATTGGTTTAAGGAAGCCAAATTTGGCTTATTCATCCACTGGGGACCGTATTCCCTGATTGAAGGCGAATGGAATGGCAAGCAGGTGAAGGTGGGCAGTAATGCCGAATGGGCGATGAAGTTTCTGAAAATCCCGGTAAAGGAGTATCGCGAAATTGCTGCCGGAATGAATCCTGTTAAATTTGATGCACGTGAATGGGTGCGGTTGGCGAAAGAAACAGGGATGAAATATTTAGTTATTACTGCTAAACACCACGATGGATTTGCCATGTATAAATCTGAGGTTTCGCCATACAATATCGTTGACTGGACACCATTTAAGCGCGATCCTTTAAAAGAACTGGCACAAGCATGTGCAGAAGAGGGAATTGTATTCGGCGTGTATTATTCTCATCGCGAGGACTGGGACCATCCGGGCGGGTACGGTAATAACTGGGAGTATAATAATGACTGGGGATTCAATTATTACAATGCTGATAAGTTTGACAAGTACCTGAATGATTTTGCCAAACCACAATTGCGTGAATTGCTTACCAACTACGGACCTGTGGGTATGGTGTGGTTCGACAGGGGTTTGTACACCAAAGAACAGGGCGAGGATTTTATGCGTTTTGTAAAGCAATACCAACCCAAAGCACTTGTTAATTCCCGTGTCGGCCATTACTTCATGGAGAATGTGGGTGATTTTCAGGAGATGCCCGATAAAGGGATTCCTGCA
>JBILFS010000337.1:0-3170 GCA_044351455.1 Paludibacter sp.
GAAAAACGTCAGTTGACCATCAGTGAACACCGCGAAAGTTCGGCAAAATGGATGAACGATAGCGAAAACATCCTCTTCATTTCTAATAAAAAAGGCAGTGCACAGCTTTGGAAAATGAAAGTTGATGGTACTGATGATAAAGAGATTTCGGAATGGCCTGATGGTATCAGCGATTTTATGCTGTCGCCTGATGGGAAGAAAGTAGTTTTTATTGCGGATGTGAAAGCCGGAAAAAGCATCACCGACCGTCATCCCGATTTGCCTGAAGCAACGGGATTTATCGCCGAGGATCTGATGTATAAACACTGGGACGAATGGGCAGGCATGGTGCCACATCCTTTTGTGGCCGATTTTGATGGAAAACATCTGAGTAATGAAAAGGATTTACTCGATGGTGAACCATATGAGGCACCGGTTAAGCCTATGGGTGGTATAGAACAACTTGCGTGGTCGCCCGACAGCAAAACCATTGCGTATTGTTCCCGGAAGAAAACAGGGAAGGCTTATGCCATTTCCACCAACAGCGATATTTATTTCTATGATCTTGCTTCCGGAGAAACTAAAAACATAACGGATGGCATGATGGGCTATGATCTCAATCCTGCCTTTTCTCCTGATGGAAAATGGATGGCATGGGAAAGTCAGGAACGCGAAGGTTGCGAATCGGATAAGCACCGCTTGTTTGTGATGAATCTGCAAACGGGTGAAAAAAGGAATTTATCAGTAAATTTTGATCAGAATTCCGAATCGCTGGTTTGGAGTAACGACAGCAAACTGATTTATTTTGTGAGTGTCTGGCATGGTGTTTACAATATTTACAAGGCTGATGTTCAAACTGGTGAAATTGCTCAGATTACCAAAGGAGTACATGATTATAAATCGGTTGCCCCCGCTGGTGATGTGTTGATTGGAGTGAAGTGTTCGATGAGTAAACCGCATGAGATTTTCAGTGTGAACCCTGCTACCGGTGCTGAAACGGAGATTTCATTTGAAAATAAACACATCCTCGACCAACTTACCATGGGAAAAGTGGAAGAGCGTTGGGTAAAAACAACAGATAACAAAGACATGCTGGTTTGGGTGGTTTATCCTCCGGGATTTGATCCGGCCAAAAAATATCCGGCAATATTGTATTGTCAGGGCGGACCGCAATCTGCCGTGAGTCAGTTTTGGTCGTTCCGCTGGAATCTGCAAACCATGGCTTCTGCCGGGTACATCATCGTGGCGCCAAACAGAAGGGGTTTACCGGGCTTCGGACAAGCCTGGACCGACCAGATCAGCGGTGACTATGGCGGTCAGAATATGAAGGATTATTTATCTGCCATTGATGCTGTAAGCGCTGAGTCGTATGTGGATAAAGAGCACCTGGGATGTGTGGGAGCAAGTTATGGCGGTTTCTCGGTTTTCTGGCTGGCTGGTCATCATGATAAAAGATTCAAAGCATTCATTGCCCATGCAGGGATGTTCAACCTGGAACAGCAATATCTGGAAACGGAAGAGATGTGGTTCGTGAACTGGGATCTGGGTGGTGCATATTGGGAGAAAGACAATGCCACTGCAATGAAATCCTATGCCAACTCACCACATTTGTTTGTGGATAAATGGGATACACCTATTTTAGTGACTCATGGTGAAAAAGATTACAGGATTTTGGCTTCACAGGGGATGGCTGCATTCAATGCTGCCGTGCTCAGGGGTGTGCCTGCGAAATTGCTGGTTTATCCCGATGAAAATCACTGGATTATGAAACCTCAGAATGGAATTTTGTGGCAAAGAACATTCATTGGCTGGCTTGATGAATGGTTGAAAGAAAAAAAATAATTTTTTGTTGCAACAAAAAGGAAACAAATTTCATCAAGTGTTTAAATGTCACACAATCAATTCGAAGAAGAATTAAAAATTGTTGTAGCAGCCCGAAAAGGTGATGCAAAAGCTCAGAGAAAAATCTTTGAGCAGTTTGCCCCTGTCATGATGAGTGTATGTTATCGCTATGCGGGCGATACAGAAACTGCAAAAGATTTGCTGCAGGATGGTTTTATAAAATTGTTTGACAAATTAGACATGTATGCCGGTACCGGTTCCTTTGCCGGTTGGGTGCGACGGGTGTTTGTAACGACCTGTCTGGAGTATCTGAGACAAAAGACTGCGCTGAAACTCAGTGAGTCAATCGACGATCCTCATCACCAACTGATGACTGATGAACCTTCGGTGATAGAAAAAATATCAGCTGACGACCTGATGGATATCATTTCAGGACTCGCTGACGGATACAGAACAGTGTTTAATATGTATGCAATTGAAGGATATTCACATGCCGAAATTGCAGAAATACTGGGGATAACTGAAGTGACATCGAGAACTCAGTTTATGCGGGCAAGAAAAATTTTACAGGATTTGATAATTAAGAGATTCGGAAATGGAATCACAAGATAATAACATACAGGACAAAATCAATCGGGATGTTTTCAGCGAAAGTATCCGTAAGAAGATGGAAAATCATGCCATGCCGGTTGATGCTGCTGTCTGGAAGTCAGTCAGAAAAACACTTCCGGCCAGGAGTAAGCGTTTGCCTGTATGGTTGGTTTATAGTTTGAGTGCTGCTGCGTCACTGGCTTTGGTGCTCACCGTTGGTTTTCAGTTTTTTATTAATCAGGATAAAAGTGCTGAAGTTATCACCGCTAAAGTGCAAACGAATGAGGTGAAAACGCAGCAGCAATCATTGCCGGAAGCTATACAGTCAACCGAAAAAGCGAAAATTATTTCCTCCGGATTAAAAAACAGGATAACTGCTGTTCCTTTGTCCGTAGTAAAAACTCAAGCTGAAGATGCTCTAAAACCTGAGAATACGCATGATGTCGTTGTTGATGAAAAAGCCGTTCAAAATCAAATCATTATAACTGAAGATCAACCAGAGCAAACACTTGCAGTTCAAACGAATGAGCCAGTATCAAATGATCAGCAAAAACAAATATTGATCGACGAACCAACTTTATCAAAAGCATTGGAAGAAAAGAGTCGCGACTGGACTGAAAATCTGCGGTTATACGAGGTAAAGCCAGTTCAACTTGCTGCCGGATTTGGTTCGGGTACCGGAGGTGCATCAGCATCATTTTTGGGAAATTCAATGGATTTTATGGCTGCAGAATTAACACAGGTGAAGGTAAAAGCGG
>JBILFS010000338.1:0-3152 GCA_044351455.1 Paludibacter sp.
CGGAGAATTCTCAAGGGTTATGATGGAAGACTGGGCAGCAGGTGATAAAAATCTGTTGACATGGAGAGCTGCAACCGGAGAAACTGCATTCGAAAAAACTCCTGCAGGTGCTGTGGAAATCAGCGAACAGGAATATTTCGACAATGCTACCTTGATGGTTGCATTTGTGAAATCCGGTGTTGAACTGGCTTATGAAACAATGGTAAATGCAGGAATCAAACCTGAATCTGCTTATTACGAATCATTGCACGAAACTCCACTGATCGCCAACACAATTGCCCGTAAGAAACTATTCGAAATGAACAGGGTTATTTCCGACACTGCTGAATATGGTTGCTACTTGTTCGATCATGCCTGCAAACCATTATTGGCTGATTTCATGTCGAAAGTTGATACTAATCTTATTGGTAAAAACTTCAATGATGGTATTGACAATCATGTTGATAATTTTGAATTGGTTAATATCAATGCTGACATTCGTTATCATTCCATTGAAATTGTCGGAGCTGAACTTCGCGAAGCGATGACTGCTATGAAGAGTGTGATTTAATACTCAATACAATATGAATTAAACGTCATTCGGTATAATAATACTGAATGACGTTTTTTTTATAAACAAATCCATCCTGTTTCAGGTTATATGATATTTACCTGTCATCTGATAAAATCGACATGTTTAAATAATTATTAATTCATGAATAAAGAAAAGATTGTAATTTGCTGGTTTCGACGTGATTTGCGATTAGAAGATCAGGCAGCTTTATTTCATGCCCTGAAGTCGGGTTACCCTGTGCTTCCTCTTTTTATTTTTGATGACAATATTCTGAATAAACTTTCTTCAAAAAACGACAGAAGAGTATCTCTGATTTACAGAATACTTGAAAAAATGCATATTGAATTAAGAAAAACCGGGTCAGGGATTTATCTGAAAAAAGGTAATCCGGTCGAAGTTTTCAGGAATCTGATAAAGGAGTTTCACATTCAGGCTGTTTATACTACTTCTGATTATGAACCATATGCCATCTCAAGAGATACTGAAATTGAGAAACTACTACTTGAAAATCAAATTATATTTTATTCTCTAAAAGATCAGGTAATTTTTGAAAAAAATGATATACAAAAATCTGATAACCAACCCTATACTGTTTTCACACCTTATGCCGCAAAATGGAAGCAAAAAATATCAGCATCAAGTATAAATCATTTCCCTTCAGAAGAAATACTTAACAATTGTATTAAAAAGGATGGAACTGATTTTTTCAGCATAGAATCTATTGGATTTCAATCAGTTCCAATAATCTATGAAGAACCCCTTGTCAATTTACCTATCATCCGGCAATATGATAAAACGCGTGATTTCCCCGGCATTGAAGGCACATCAAAATTAAGTTTGCATTTACGATTCGGAACCATCAGCATTCGAAAATTAGTTGGGATAGCCATGAGGCACAATGAAACATGGTTGAATGAGTTGATATGGAGAGAATTCTTTATGATGATTCTCTGGCATTTTCCAAAAGTCGTAAACCATGCTTTCAAACAAAAATATGAAAAAATTCCGATGAGATTTGATGAAAGCGAATTTAACAAATGGTGTGAAGGTAAAACCGGTTTTCCGATTGTTGATGCCGGCATGCGGGAATTGAATGAAACAGGATTCATGCACAACAGAGTACGCATGATTACAGCCAATTTCCTGACAAAACTGATGTTACACGACTGGCGATTGGGAGAAGCATATTTTGCAGAAAAATTAATGGATTACGATTTATCTGCCAATAATGGAAACTGGCAATGGTCGGCAGGTTGTGGATGTGATGCTGCACCCTACTTTCGAATTTTCAATCCGGATGAGCAAATCAGAAAATTTGATCCTGAGAAAAAGTATATACAAAAATGGATAACCGAATTGGATTCGCCGGATTATTTACCCATGCTGGATTATAAAACCTGCCGGGAAAGGGCTTTGTTCGTATATAAAAACGGTTTGGATAGTTAAAAAAAATATCAGGAAATTAATTGCTTTTCTCATTTTTCACACATCAATTCTTACAAAAGAATTACGACTTTTTTTTCTTCCTGATATTTACTCACAACACATTTGAACATTTTTAATGGTTTATTGTTAAAAATACTGTTTTGAAGAAAAAAAAAGAATCATAATAATATCTTTTTTTATTATCTTTGAAAGTTTTATAAAAGAAAAATGTTTAAAAATACATTTTTATCCATTGAGTTCAGAAATAACAGACTAAATATACAACAAATATGATTTTTGATGCAGAAATGATCAGGAAGGTTTATGAAGAACTTCCTGCTAAGATGAACAGGATTAAATCATCGGTTAATCGACCACTTACACTAACCGAAAAAATTCTTTATTCGCATCTTAATAAAGATGAGAAAGTTCAGAATTTTGAAAGGGCAGTTGATTATGTAAATTTTTCACCCGATAGAGTTGCTATGCAGGATGCCACTGCACAAATGGCATTATTGCAACTGATGAATTCAGGTCGCAGTCGCGTTGCAGTTCCATCTACTGTTCATTGCGATCACCTCATCCAGGCACATATCGCTGCCGGACCGGATCTCGAAACTGCCAATTCATCCAACAGGGAAGTGTATGATTTTTTAAGTGCAGTTTCCAATAAATTCGGCTTAGGATTCTGGAAACCCGGAGCAGGTATCATCCATCAGGTTGTATTTGAAAACTATGCTTTTCCGGGAGGAATGATGATTGGAACCGATTCACACACACCTAATGCAGGTGGTATGGGAATGATAGCCATTGGTGTTGGTGGTGCTGACGCAGTGGATGTGATGGCCGGCATGCCCTGGGAATTAAAAATGCCTAAAATAATTGGAGTAAAATTAACCGGTAAAATGTCGGGCTGGACATCTCCCAAAGATGTTATTCTGAAACTTGCCGGTATACTTACAGTAAAAGGTGGCACAAATGCCATCATTGAATATTTTGGTGAAGGTACAGCATCAATGTCAGCAACAGGAAAAGGTACTATCTGTAACATGGGTGCAGAAGTAGGTGCCACAACTTCAATCTTTCCTTTTGATAATAAATCTGCTGAATATCTGGTTGCTACAGGAAGAAAGGAAATTGCCGATATGGCAACAGCACTAAGTCAGCACTTCAG
>JBILFS010000339.1:0-3145 GCA_044351455.1 Paludibacter sp.
TTTCCGGACTTAAAGTATCACTTTTAAAGCAGGCCATCAGGGCAGGTATATAGGTCAGACTAAGTAATAATGCAAAACCAATGGCAATGGCGGATATGATGCCCATCTGACTGGCAGGTATCAGCAAATGAACAACCAAACCGAGGGTTCCAACAATTGTGGTCAAACCGCAAAGAATAACTGGTTTTTTCAGATAGCTGATGGCTTCACTGATTAATTTTTTGTTGGATCTTTCGGGATGAAATGCCCTCATTTCCTGGTATTTGGCCACAAAGTGTACTCCGTAGTTATTCGCAATGGCAATCATCATGATGGGAATTAGTACGCCAATCAAACTGAGTTCCCATCCGAACAGGGGAATCATGGACATGGCTATCAGAATGGAAATGATTACTACTGAAAATGGCAGTAAAACGGCTTTGATTTGCCTGAATGATACCCAAAGAAATACGAGCATTACCAATAGTCCCAAAGGAAGTAAAAACATGATGTCTCTGCCAATTTTGTCGTTGGCTTCTTCCCGCAAAAAGGCCTGACCTGTGATGTAAACATTCTCATTACCGGGATATTGCTGTAGTATTTCATTGATTTTCTGTATGATATCCTTGTCTGAAATGGACTTGTCGGTGCTCAGCATGATAAGTGTCTGTTTTAGATCGGATGACACTACCAGTCCATTTGCCAATTCAGTGTTCAGAATTTTCTTTTCAAGTATTTGAAGTTTTTCTTTGTTTTCAGGTATTTCAGGTATCAGTGGGTTTACAACCATCATCCCGTCTTCTGAACGAATTTCTTTGGTTTGAAAAAGGGAATGAATCTGATGAAAATCTCCCGAAGATTGGAATGCTTCTGTAAGATTCTGAATTCTTTGAAGTGATTTGGTATTTACAATATTATCGGTTTCCAGGATGATTAATAAGGTTTCTTCATTGCTGAATTGTGCTGCTATTTTCCGGTTGATGATTTTGGATTGCATGTCATCAGGCATATAGCTCTCCAAATCTGCATTGATGTGCATGTTGAAAAGGGGAATGATGGAAAGCAAAACAATAATGGCTGTCAGGATGATAATTAATTTCCTGTAACGGATGATAAACTGGGTTGTTTTCATGGTTTTGGTTTTATCAGAAACTAATTTTCAGGGCTGCAAACACACCATTCATCACGTTTGAGGTATAATTGAAGAGGGTCTTTTCACCGCCTTTCATATAATTTCCACCCATTGACAGGGAAGTGCCATCATTGATATTCACAGTTAATTCAGGTCTTATCAGCCATTCTTCTGAACTGATATTGTAGTACACGGTGCATTCAGCTTTCCATACATCATAACCGAACGAGCGGTTCAGCGTCAATGCAAGGGCATGATTTGCTGCTTTTTCCTGATAAAAAATCCGCCTGTTAAACATCCTGTTTTCGTAGTCAATCACGTCGTTGACATATTGCATTTGTGCAAGGGGATTCATCGGGTCGGTAAAAACAGGCATTACAAGATCCTGAAAATCAGGTACAAATTTTCCAATGTATTGTGCTATAACTGTAAATTCGGCAATATTGGTTTCCAAACCAAGCACATAAGCCAAATCAGTTTTAGGAATATACATTTTATTGGCTTCATTTTCAGTTGTATTGTAAGCTCCTTCACCTCTGATGATAAAATTATCTACCGGAATGGCAAAGTCTGCACCCCAGCTTGTTTTCTGATAGGCCACAGGTGCATTGATGATAAGTGGTGAACCTGTCGACCAGTCAATGTTTTTCACATCGAAGCCATGAAATGGGTTATAGCCTCTGAACCAGGAGAGTGAGCCTCCGAAAGCCGGATACTCAAAATCGATGGCTGCCGACCAGCTCATATTCTTAAAATTGTATGCAGGAAAAATTCCTTCTTCAAATGATACATTATTACCCATCTCAAACAGGTCGTAACGATATACAGAAGGTTTATAAAAAGGAATGATGGCAGCTTCAATAGAAATTTCGGGCACAGGATGATGAGAAACCCTCAACATAAAATTGGGAAGTAACTGATCGTCGGGGTCAGCACTTAAAAAGAAATAATTCTTCGGACTAAGATTATCCGTTGGGTTAAAGCCATCCGTGCGGCCTTTTCTTACAATCTGATAACCAAGTGTGCAACTTAGTTTATCGTTTTTAAATGCACCATATAGTTCCTTGATTTGAAGTTCCTGCATGCTTTCACCAAAGAAAATTCCTTTACGCAGACGGGTATCGGCAAACAGAAAGGCATTACCATTACTGTAAGTAGTTTGAAGTGAAAATTCAGCAAAGGTCGAAGCAAGGTCAAATTTTTCAGTTCCACCATAAACAGAGCCGGTTATATTGCCATTCAGGACTAATTTTGATTGATTTGACTCTTCATTTTCTGTTGCTGCAGTCATTGGATTTTCTAACCAAATAACTGAGAAAAGGCATAAAATTGTGAGGAAGGTAGTTTTCATAAGGCATTTTTTATTTTCTGCAATGATAAATAATGCCTTTGTCAATCAGGTACTTATTTTAAAAGTCGTACAACAGTTTATGGTTTTAGTTTTAAAATTCGGACTTGTCTACGAAATCAGATACCTGCTTCTGAATTCGACGGGAGTAAAACCCGTCAGTTGTTTGAAAACAGTATAAAAGGAAGATTTGCTCGAGAAACCGCAATCGTACCCAATGGCTTCGATTGAGAACTTATTCTTTGGATCGAGTAACATGGCTTTTACGGCATCCACGCGGTAAGTGTTGACAAAATTGAAGAAGTTTTTTCCGATGGATGTGCTAAGCACTTCAGTGATATGATGTTTGGGTATTTTAAGTGTGACTGAAAGTAAATCCATATTCAGTTCAGGATTCAGAAAGGCTCTTTCCTCTTCCATATATGTCAAAATTGATTTTTTTATTTTTTCCCGGGCATCATCGGAAAGCAGGGAATTTTTATAAGGAATATTTTTAGGTTTTGCCATCAGGGCAGGGGATAAGTCCTGTTGTCGCAAACCATAAAAACTCAATGCAATAATTACCACCAATAAAACACTATAATTGTAGAGGTACGGAATCTGAGGTTGCAAATCGTAAATAAATATCATTAAAAACAGGATTGTGCCAATGATGCAATAAACTACATAAAAAATTCCCACACTCA
>JBILFS010000340.1:0-3135 GCA_044351455.1 Paludibacter sp.
GGTTGTAAGTGAAAGGGGAAATAGTTTATCAGGGGGACAAAAGCAGCGGGTGATGCTGGCAAGGGCACTGGCTATCAATCCGGCAATTTTGTTGCTGGATGATTTTACGGCCAGGGTTGATCAACAGACGGAACAAAAAATTCTTGCCAATGTGCGGAAAAATTATCCGGATATTACCCTCATTTCCGTGACGCAAAAAATTGCATCGGTACAGGA
Source organism: Paludibacter sp. (assembly GCA_044351455.1). Taxonomy (GTDB): domain Bacteria; phylum Bacteroidota; class Bacteroidia; order Bacteroidales; family Paludibacteraceae; genus Paludibacter. Next base: position 217 of record JBILFS010000340.1, read on the forward strand.
TTACGATCAGATTGTTTTACTGGAAGAAGGCGACGTGCTGGCAACAGGTACCCATGCGTATCTGATGCATCATAGTCCGGAATATGTGCAGATTTACAATTCGCAACGGAGCACCAATGAGATAGAAATTGAAGAAGGTTTAAAGAGTAGCAGTTATGATGAATTATAATCTGAATCAAACACAGGAACCTGAAAAGAAGGTCAGAAATGGCGTGCTGAAAACCATTGGCCGTTTGCTGGATATAATGGGGCAGGAGCGACGTAATCTGCTGATAGCCATCTTCTTCATGTTGATAAATTCAACTTTGTTATTGCTGGCTCCTTACCTGATTGGTGTGGCGGTGGATAAATATGTGGTTACGGGTCAGTATGCCGGCATTTACCGGTATTCTTTGATTCTGCTTTCGATATTCATTGCCGCGATGTTTAGTGGTTATGTGCAGGCTCAGGTGATGGGAAAGGTTGGTCAGCGCATGTTATTCAATCTGCGGAATACCGTTTTCAGTAAATTGCAGGAACTGCCGATTGCCTTTTTCAATCAGAACAAAGCGGGTGACCTGATTTCCCGCATCAACAACGATACGGATAAGATAAACCAGTTTTTTTCACAATCCCTGGTGCAGTTCATGAGCAGTATTTTAACCATGATAGGTGCAGGTATTTTTCTGGTTTCTATCAATCCGAAATTAGCACTGGCAGCACTTACACCGGCATTTTTCATCTGGATTTTCACCAGGGTGATATCTCCGAAGGTAAAAAAAATAAATGCTGAGAATATGAAAAGTACCGGCGGATTAAGTGCTGAGATTCAGGAAAGTCTGCAACATTTTAAAGTGATTGTAGCCTTTAACCGACGGGATTATTTCAGACGGAAATTTGACGAAGCCAATCAGGAGAATTACAAAACAGCTTTGAAGGCCGGAATCGCCAATAATCTTTTCATGCCGGTTTATACTTTTTGGGCTAATATCGGTCAGTTGGTTGTGCTGGGATATGGCATTTATCTCATTGCTGCAGGGGAGTTTTCGGTTGGTTTGCTTATCAGTTTTATTGCGTATATCACGCAGTTTTACAATCCTTTGCGGCAAATTGCTGCTTTGTGGGCTAACTTTCAGGTAGCTTTAGCGGGGTGGGACAGAATCTCACAAATTCTGAAAATGGAAAGTGATTTGACTTTAGTTTCTTCGGATCGAAAAGCTGATAAAAAGCAGGAAGTCATGCTTGAATTCAGGGATGTCAGTTTTGGGTATGAAAAGGGAAAGAATATCCTGAATCATGTAAATTTCAAACTGATGAGGGGTAAAACTTATGCTTTTGTGGGTCCGACCGGTGGTGGTAAAACTACAACGGCCTCGCTCATGGCGCGACTTTACGACCCTGCCGAAGGTCAGGTTATCCTACAGGGGGTGGATATCCGGACGATAGATGATAATAATCGCACTGCCAAAATAGGTTTCATCCTGCAGGAACCGGTACTTTTCAGTGGCAACCTGCGCGATAATATACTCTACGGAAATCAATGTTTCCTGCCTCTTTCGGATGAAGAATTGATGAAAGAGTTGAAAGAAGTAAGGCTGGATGAACTTATCGATAGGTTTGAAGATGGCTTTAATACGCCCATTCAGGCATCGGGTGAGAACATCAGTTTGGGTCAAAAGCAAATCATCGCATTCATCAGAGCCATCATTCGCCGTCCCGATTTACTCATCCTCGATGAAGCAACGGCCAATATCGATACCGTCACGGAACAATTGCTGGACAATATCCTTCGAAAATTACCCGGATCATCCACCAAAATCATCATTGCGCATCGGTTAAATACCATCGAAAATGCCGATGAAATATTTTTCGTGAATGGTGGCGAAGTAATCCCCGCCGGATCATTGGAGAATGCCGTGGAAATGTTGATAAACGACAAACGGGAATCGTAGGGGCGACCCAACGGAAATTGATACGCCCCCAACGTAGTACAATATCAGTCTTAAATCGTCTTATCTCCTGTAACAGCATCATTTAATTTTTCCTGAAAAAATTAAAGATCAATCACCCAACCGGTCTCAAAAAGGAGGGCTTTTTCATCACAACGGTAAAAAGTACCACTTTAATCATAGGAAATGATGGCAATGGCGGCATCTATGGTTGTCGCGAAATTATCGACCGGATGCAGCTGAATAAAAAACCTGATTTTCCGGTGAATTTTACCGATGCGCCTGAAATGGTATTGCGGGGAACTGCTATCGGACTGCAGAAGCCTGTTTACCTGCCCGGTAGGTATGTGTACGAATATCCTACCGAAGCTGACCGCTTCTTCCCACAAATTTCCCGTAATATAACTCTATTTTGATTTATTTACGAAAGAAGCTGCTTTAATTCATCGATATCCGGTAAGATATTACGGTATTGCTCTGGAAGTTCAGTAGCAAATTTGTAAGTAGAGATTCCCATTGGTTTACTCATATCCCGAAAAGCATATTCAACGATACTTTGTTTTTGGGATTTACAAAGGATAATACCTATTGATCGGTTTTCGTGAGGTAATCGAACTAAATCGTCAAGAGCTGAAAGGTAGAAATTTAATTTTCCAAGATATTCGGGTTTAAATGCACCTCGCTTTAATTCAATTGCCACCAAGCACTGCAACTGACGATTGAAGAAAAGCAGGTCAACAAAATACTCCTTTTCTTCAATTATTAAGCGGTGTTGATTTCCGATAAATGAGAAATCTTTACCGAGCGACATGATGAAATTCTTTATATTGGTTACTATTTCATTTTCCAACACCCGTTCATCCCATTCATCATCTGGAGACTCGATATTGATATAATCCAATAGATATTCATCTTTAAATGAAAACAGAGCCTTGCGCCTGAGGTCAATATCTGATATGGTTGTTTGGAAATTATTGGGCAGTTCGCCACG
>JBILFS010000341.1:0-3132 GCA_044351455.1 Paludibacter sp.
GTTAAAAGTCGGAACCTATAAGTATTTCAAGGAAATTGAATCCTCCCTATAATTATCAAATTACCAAATTATCAAATTACCAAATTTTCAAATTAAAAATATGAATCTAAGTCTGAGTTCAGAGATAAAATTAGATATGATTCCTGAGGAATATTACCGTCAGGATAAAATGGCAGACATCCTCCGTCAGAAAAGACTGGAAAAAATAAACACCCACATATACAAGGATTCCATAGAAGGGTCGGTAGCCGTTGCCGAAAGAATAGCAAGTCTGATTCGGGAAAAAGCAAGTCTGGGTGAAAAATGTATGATTGGTTTATCGGGAGGCACATCCACCCTGGCAGTGTACGATGAACTTGTAAAGAAATACATAAGAAGTGAAATCAGTTTTGCCGATGTCATTGTGTTCAATATCACCGAGTTCTATCCCGTATCGGCTGAAACCAGGCATTCCAACAAAAAAATTATCTGCAAATATCTGCTCGATCATGTAGATTTTAATATGCATAACTTCATTACGCCGGGACAAACCACCGACATGATGGAAGTACAGCAATTTTGTCGCCGTTTCGATGAACTGGCAGAGTCGAATGACGGACTGGATTTTGTGCTCCTGAGCATTGGTTTGGCAGGCAATGTAGCCTACAACGAGCCCGGCTCACAGATTTCGGCGCAAACCCGGATGGTGTTACTCGACAATAATTCCAAGCGCGACCTGAAAGCATTTTTTCCGACTTTAGATGATATCCCCTCGAAGGCAATCACCATCGGCATGTCCACCATTCAGGAAGCCAAAGAAGTTGTGGTACTGGGATGGGGCGAACACAAATCGGCCATTCTGAAAGAATCCATTCAGGGAAAAGTAAATGAAAACGTACCCGCATCCTTTCTGCAACTGCATAAAAATGCCACTGTTGTACTCGATTTGAGTGGCGCGCAACAACTCACAAGAATCAACATGCCGTGGTTGGTTGGACCCTGCATCTGGAACGATAAACTCATTCGCAGAGCCATCATCTGGTTGTGTGAGATAACACAAAAACCAATTCTGAAACTAACCAACAAGGATTATAACCTCAACGGACTCGATGAACTGCTGGTGTTGTACGGATCCGCTTATCAGGTGAATATCAAAGTTTTTAATGATTTACAGCACACCATTACCGGCTGGCCGGGAGGAAAGCCCAATGCCGACGACACCAATCGTCCCGAAAGAGCCATCCCGTATCCCAAAAGAGTACTGCTGTTCAGTCCGCACCCCGACGACGACGTAATCAGCATGGGCGGAACCCTGCAAAGATTAGTGGATCAGGGACACGACGTGCATGTAGCTTATCAGACATCAGGCAATATTGCCGTGAATGATGAAAACGTGATGAGTCTGGTTACCCTGATGAAGGAAATCAGCAATCTGCAGCATTTTAAGACCCACGAATTATCAGGACTTTGCGAAAGTACCGTAGATTTTCTAACTGTACAAAAAAAGAATGATGATGTTGATAATCAACTTGTATTATTTTTAAAAGGACAAATCAGAAGAGAAGAAGCCAGGACCGCCTGTCGCTTTGTTGGAGTAAAAAGCGAAAATGTACATTTTCTTGATTTGCCTTTTTACGAAACAGGCAGGATACAAAAAAACAAACTTTCCGAAGCCGACGTACTCAAAGTGATGACCCTGGTTGATACCATACAACCCCATCAGATTTATTTAGCAGGAGATTTGGAAGACCCGCACGGCACACACAAAGTTTGTCTGGACGCTGTTTTAGCATCATTGGAGGAATTAAAAATCAAAACATGGATGAAAGACTGCAGGTGTTGGATGTATCGCGGAGCCTGGGCAGAGTGGGAGCCCGATCACATTGAAATGGCGGTGCCGATAAGTCCCGAAGAACTCAGAAAGAAAAGAAATTCCATCCTGAAGCATCAGTCGCAAATGGAAGGAGCACCATTTTTGGGCAATGATGAAAGACTATTCTGGCAAAGGTCGGAAGACAGAAACCGGGCAACCGCCAATCTGTACCGCGATTTGGGATTAGCCTCCTACGAAGCCATTGAAGCTTTTGTGGAATATAAAATTAAATTCTGATAAAAATTATTTCTTATATTTGCAAACATGATTACATTTATTGCCTCAATTGTACTCCTGATATTAGGATACATCATTTATGGAAAAATCTCGGAAAAAATTTTCGGGATGGATGAAAAAAGACCCACACCAGCAATGGTTAATCCCGACGGCGTGGATTATGTGCCGATGCCCTGGTGGAAGATTTTCCTCATTCAGTTTTTGAATATTGCAGGACTCGGGCCCATTTTCGGGGCAGTGATGGGAGTAATGTTTGGATCGGCGGCCTTTTTATGGATAGTTTTAGGAACCATTTTTGCAGGAGCAGTACACGATTACATGTCGGGTATGATGTCGGTGAGGATGAACGGTGCCAGTCAGTCGGAAATCGTTGGCAGTCAGTTAGGACAAGGCATCAAGCAATTCATGCGCGGGTTTTCTTTGGTGTTGATGATCTTAGTTGGAGCAGTATTCGTTTCCGGACCGGCAGGATTACTGGCCGGATTAACCCCCGGAGCCATCAATGCAACCTGGTGGGCCGTCATCGTATTCATCTATTACATGTTGGCTACCCTGTTACCCATTGATAAACTGATAGGCAAGATTTATCCCGTTTTTGGGTTTGCCCTGTTATTTATGGCAGTAGGCATCATGACGGCGATGTTTGTCAACAATGCACCCATCCCGGAGATTACTGATGGATTGAGTAACCTTCATCCGAAAAACCTCCCCATTTTTCCTATCATGTTTGTATCCATCGCCTGTGGGGCCATTTCAGGATTTCACGCCACCCAATCGCCACTGATGGCACGATGCATGCAAAATGAAAAATACGGCAGAAGAGTTTTTTACGGAAGCATGGTAGCCGAAGGTATTGTAGCCCTGATATGGGCAGCAGCAGCCTCCAGTTTTTTCGGTTCCATACAAGGATTGCAGGAATTCGTAGCCGGACAAGCACCCAATGCCAACAAACCCGCCATCGTTGTCGACTTAATATCCAGAGAATGGTTAGGAACTTTTGGAGGCATTTTAGCCCTGTTGGGAGTCATAGCAGCACCATTAAC
>JBILFS010000342.1:0-3125 GCA_044351455.1 Paludibacter sp.
TTTTCTGAAATTTCTGACATCAGACCTTATTTGATGCACTTTATCGTATAAATTCTGCAATTGCGTCAGTGTAAATTTTCCGGGCAATAACTCAAAAAGCAAATGAGGTTCAATCTCCAGATTATGCCGGATATATTCCAGTCCTTTTTCGATAATCCGGGCATGGTCGAATGCCATGTTAATTTGTTTTACTTCATTGATATCGTACCAGTTAGCCTGTGTATCTTCATTCTTTACCTGAATCTTTCTGTCAATCTTTATCAGTGCAACATATGCCACAGTTACTATGCGGCCAATCTTCATTTGCATGGTGTTTTCAAGCCAGTGAATATCCCGCGGATTTTTGGTACGGTCGGGACCGCCAAAGCTTCTGAACTGACTCAAATATATATTTTTCAGACCCGTTAATTCATTCAGCACACGACTTGCTGCATCATCCAGGTCCTCGTCGGCCATGATGATACTGCCCGGCAATTTCTTATCATTAAAGAGTTCATTTTGCTCTTTAATAATGCGCTCAATCAGCAGCACCTTGAGTTTCTCACCATCGAAACCAAAGACTACACAATCGACTGAAACATGGGGGTTATATATCAAATCTGTACTCATTGTTATTAAAATCCGACGCAAAAATAAAACAAATATTCTATTAAACAAGCATCATTAAACATGTTATATAACACATTATCAACTATTTGAATACTGTAATAATTACAATATGTCATGTCATTTTACTGTATAAAATACAATAAGTATCTTCAGCCGCTTTTCATTCAGACTCTTACACAACACTTTAAATCAATATTGAATTTGGCAGATGTGAATATTATTTTACAATATCTATTTTGAAACATGAGGATTTGCGGGGTCAATAATTTTTAATTTAATTTGTGAAAAAAAAGAAAATCATGGAAATTTACAGATGTCCCTGGACCGGGAATGATTCATTAATGCAAAAATATCACGATGAAGAGTGGGGAATTCCGGTTCATGATGATCAGAAATGGTTTGAATTTATTGTATTAGATGCATTTCAGGCAGGTTTGAGTTGGAAAACCATTCTGCACAGGCGGGAAAATTTCAGAAAAGCATTTGATAATTTTGATGTCGAAAAGGTCAGCAATTATGATGAGTCCAAAATCCAGGAACTGATGCAGGATGCCGGCATTATTCGCAATCAGGCAAAAATCAGATGTACCGTTAACAACGCCCGGGCTTTCATTAAAATTCAGGATGAGTTTGGAAGTTTCGATGCCTATATCTGGCAATTTACTGAGCATACAACCATCGATCATCAGTTAAAAATAATGGATGACATGCCTGCCCGCACAGAGATATCCGACAAAATGAGTAAAGACCTGATGAAAAGAGGATTCCGCTTCGTAGGTTCAGTTATTTGTTATTCTTTTATGCAGGCAGCAGGGATGGTCAATGATCACCTGATTGACTGTCATTGCCGGACCTAAATCAATTTTCGTTTCAGTAAATCATTTTTATCATTTCAATGTTATTTTGATGTAAAAATATACTACTTTTGCATCATGCAGGGATCGGCGAAATACATAAGTGCCTTTTTATTGATAATCTTCAGTTTTTTCACACTGGGGAATATTGGCATTTTCAACAATGACGCTGTTTTACAAACATCAGAAAAGCACACATCCTGTTTTGAACAGCTTAGTCCTACCCTTTTTGTTGCCAATTTCAATAAGGATAATGCGTCGCGGAGCACCAGCGAAAATCCGGTTTCAGAGAATAAATTCAGTTCTCAGGTTTTGAATTTCTCCACCCTGGAATATACTTTTAAAATTCTGATTGCTGCATTCAACAGGATGTATGATCAATCCGGAAATTATCCTGCAAAATACAGAAAATCAGACATCATCTTTCCCTTTCATTATTTCTGGTAAAGTTTCCTTTTTTTAAAAATTTTATATTGATATGACCTGAGAAAGGTTATGTCGTGCTTTTCGTATATACATACAAAATTAACAATAAAAAAATTAAAAAAATGGATATTCAAACAACAATCATTGGAGTTGCTATGCTCCTCTTAATCATTTTACCAATCATTTTATTCAGCAAATCAGGTAAAAAGAAAAAAATGGAATTATTTAAAAAGATGAATGCATTATCATCAACAGGAAAAGTAAAAATGCAAAATGCCTGTAATAATATTGCTTTCGGAATTGATGACTCTACCAAACAAGCATTTTATTGCAAACATACAAACTCAGGTATCATTGGTGAAGTAGTGGATTTGTCGAAAATACAGTCTGTAGTAGCAAACAAAACAGTTGTTACCATTGACAAAACCAATCATATTGATGTGATAGATAGTCTTGAAATGATTTTCAAACCCATTGATAAAAGCATGAAGGACATCAAATGGACAATTTATGAACATGAAAAAGAAGGAGTGGTTTATGGTGAACCACAATTGGTTGAGGAGTGGACACATATCATCAACAATCATCTGAAATAATTTAAATAATTATTTTGTAAGCCTGACAGCAAGACACTGTCAGGTTTTTTTATCTTTGCGAATTATTTTCAATGAATATTGACAAAATTTCATTAATTTTGGATTAGAATATCATCGGAAGAATTAACTTTTCATCATACATATACAATTATATGACTATCAATCAGTTTAATCACATATTTTTTATTGGTGTTGCAGGTGTTGGAATGAGTGCCATTGCACAATATTTATCGGGAACCGGTAAAGAGGTTAGCGGCAGTGACCGTTACTTCACACCGGAAACAGAAAACGACACCCGAAACAAACTTGAAGCTGCAGGAATAAAATGTTTTGAACAGGATGGCAGTGGAATTACCAATAAAACTGACCTGGTAGTGGTTTCAACAGCTATCGAAGACACTATTTTTGAAGTTAAGAAAGCCCGTGAGATGGGTATTCAGATAATTAAGAGATCTGAAATACTTGCATTGATTGCTGAAAGCAAAAAAACAATTGCAGTGGGTGGCACTTCGGGCAAAAGTACCACCTCGGCCATGATTTTTGATGTTCTGCAATTTGCAGGTTTAGAGCCCAGCATCATCAGTGGTGCCGGACTGACCAGCATCATCCGGGAAGGTAAGATAGGCAATGCCAAAGTTGG
>JBILFS010000450.1:0-3116 GCA_044351455.1 Paludibacter sp.
GACTACAATGGCTACGGAAGAAATTTAAAAGAAATATATACTGTAACTGATTAAAACTCTACGAAGAATGCTAAATGTTATTATCTCGGGTGCTCCCGGAAGTGGAAAAGGTACGCAAAGTACGTTGATTATCGAAACTTACAAGCTTAAACATTTCTCGACAGGCGATTTGCTGCGCAGTGAGATTGAAGCCAAAACTGCCCTGGGTGCAGAAGCGGCTACATACATCTCTCAGGGCAATCTGGTGCCGGATGAAATGATCATCAACATCATCACAGGTGCGATTAATTCGCTTCCTGCTGACTGCAATGGGGTTATTTTCGATGGATTTCCACGTACTGTTGAACAGGCTGCCGCTTTGGAAAATCTGATGAATGGCATGAACAAACCGATTACGGTTTCTGTAGATTTGCAGGTTCCACAGGAAGAATTGATTTCCCGTTTGGTTACCAGAGGTGAAACTTCGGGCAGAAGCGACGACAACCTGGAAACCATCACCAAAAGATTGCAGGTGTACGAATCGAAAACGGCTCCCGTGAACGATTTCTATCAAAACCTGGGTAAATATAGTCCGGTAAACGGACTTGGCAGCATTGACGATATTTTCGGACGCATCAAAACTATTCTTGATAGCTGTCTGTAATTTTTTTTTTGATTATTCTCTTTAAAATGTTTAGATAATGGCCGGATCCAATTTTGTTGATTATGTGAAGATATACTGCCGATCGGGCAGGGGTGGACCGGGTTCTACGCATTTTCACCGTGAGAAATTCATTGCCAAGGGTGGTCCTGATGGGGGTGATGGTGGCCGGGGTGGTCATATCATCCTCCGGGGAAATAACAATTACTGGACGTTGATGCACCTGAAATACGCCCGGCATCTTTATGCAGGTGATGGTGAAGGGGGTAGTGGTAGTCGCAGTTTCGGAAAAGACGGCGAAGACCGCACTGTTGATGTTCCCTGTGGTACCGTGGTTTATGATGCGGAAACCGGTGAATTTATATGTGATATTAAAGAGCATGGTCAGGAAGTGGTGATGCTGAAAGGTGGTCGCGGCGGACTCGGCAACTGGCATTTCAGAACACCTACCAATCAGACTCCCCGTTATGCACAACCGGGTGAACCGCGCATCGAAAAAGCAGTGGTGCTGCAGCTCAAGGTTTTGGCCGATGTGGGTTTGGTGGGCTTCCCGAATGCAGGAAAATCAACCTTACTCTCGGTAGTTTCAGCCGCAAAACCGGAAATTGCCGATTATCCCTTTACAACCCTGGTTCCGAATCTTGGCATTGTGGCTTATCGCGATAACCGCTCGTTTGTGATGGCGGATATTCCCGGCATCATCGAAGGAGCATCGGAAGGAAAAGGGTTGGGACTCAGGTTCCTGCGGCATATTGAAAGAAATTCCATCCTGCTTTTCATGATTCCTGCCGATAGTACCGACATCAAAAATGATTACCGTATTTTGCTGAATGAACTGGAGACTTACAATCCGGAACTGGCAGGCAAGCAAAGAATTTTAGCCATCACCAAATGCGACATGCTCGATGAGGTGATGATAGAACAGATGAAAAACGAACTTCCGGCTGGTATTGCCACGGTATTCATTTCATCGGTGAGTGGTTTGGGACTTCAGGAACTTAAAGACCTGATTTGGGAAGAACTGAACAAAGAGGTGAATCAGGTTATTGAGCTGGTTCATCGTCCGATGGTGATTCAAACGCCCGAAGTGGATGAAGATGCGTGGGATGAGGAACAAGTTGAGGAAGAGGAAGAGGATGAAGAAGAAGATATTTCCCGGTACAAGGGCATAGGCTGGGACGACCTGTGATATGCTTGATCAGAATACGATAGACAAAATCAACGATGCTGCGAGGATACAGGATGTAGTATCGGATTATGTGACGCTTCGTAAACGCGGCGCCAACATGATTGGTCTTTGTCCGTTCCACAACGAAAAAACGCCGTCTTTCAGTGTTTCTCCTGCCAAGGGAATTTTTAAATGCTTCGGATGCGGAAAGGGTGGCAATGCCATTCATTTCATCATGGAACATGAGCAAATCAATTATTATGAGGCGCTTAAGTTTCTGGCGAAGAAATATCATATCGAATTTAAGGAAGTAGAATCCAGTGCCGAGGAAATGGCTGCCCGCAACGACCGGGAAAGCATGTTCTTAGTCAATGAATTTGCCCGGAACTATTTTTCTGATACCCTGCATCAGCATATCGACGGCAAATCTATCGGTTTGGGCTATTTCAGGGAAAGGGGTTTCAGGGATGATATCGTCAAAAAATTTGAACTCGGTTACTCGCTCGAGGAGAAAGATGCTTTCAGCAAAACGGCAGTTCAAAAAGGCTACAGCAAAGATTTTCTGGTAAAAACAGGCTTGAGTCTGGAGAATGACTACGGACAACTCACCGACCGTTTCAGGGGCAGGGTGATGTTTCCTGTGCATTCTTTATCCGGCAAAGTGGTTGCCTTCGGAGGAAGAATCCTCAGAAAGGATGACAAGATGGCGAAGTATGTCAATTCGCCCGAATCCGAAATTTACCACAAAAGTAATGAACTCTATGGCATATTCTTCGCTAAAAAATCCATCGTAAAAGAAGACCGCTGTTTCCTGGTGGAAGGTTATACCGATGTGATTTCCATGCATCAGAACGGGATTGAAAATGTGGTGGCCTCGTCGGGAACAGCTTTAACGCCCGGACAAATCCGGCTTATCCACCGTTTTACCGAAAATGTAACGGTGATTTATGATGGGGATGCTGCCGGTATCAAGGCCTCCATCAGGGGTATCGATTTGCTTTTGGAGGAAGGACTGAATATCAGGGTGTTATTGTTGCCGGATGGCGACGACCCCGATTCCTTTGCACGCAAGCACAATGCGTCGGATTTCATAGAATATGTGGAGAAAAACTCATCCGACTTCATCAGGTTTAAAGTAAAACTCCTGTTGGATGATGCAGGCAACGACCCCATCAAACGTGCTGCGCTTATCAATGATATCGTAAAAAGTATTGCGATCATTCCCAATGCGGTTATCAGGGCTGAATATGTAAAACAGTGCAGCAACCTGATGGGTGTGGAAGAAGCTATGCTTTATCACGAAATAAA
>JBILFS010000343.1:0-3110 GCA_044351455.1 Paludibacter sp.
TGAAGTGTAGAATCGATTATCGTAAAAAATCTGATGAAAAATTGTATCCGAAATGCCAACACCTGTATCGGATATTTTTAATTCCACTTCTGATTGATCTTGCAGAATTTCGAATTTGATCGTACCTGAACGTTTCGTGAATTTTATTGCATTTGAAAAAATATTTCTGATAATTACTTTGATAATATTCATATCACCATAGACAACATAATCATTTTGAATTTCCGAAATGATATTTAAGCGTTTACTTTCAATTTTAAGTTCATACATTTTTATGATTTCATGAATCAATGTGTTAAGATGAATAATTTCCGGCTGAAATTTCACCTGATTTCTGTTGAACTTAGCCCACAATGTCAAATTCTCAAGCATGTGGGTAGTGTGCTGCGATATTTCCTTCTGAGAATCAAGAAATTGCTGTATTGTACTTTCATCGAGATTCTTATTGTTGGCCAGAAACTCTGAAATTTGCATCATCAAACTGATTGGTTCGGTTAAGTCCTGTGCGATAATTGCAAATAACATATCCTTTGTGTTGATGGAATCTCTCAATTCTTTTTCAACATGTTTCAAATGATCAATATCATGATGCAATCCAATCAATCTGAAAGGTTTATTCTCGCTGTCAAACTCAACAATTTTGCCTTTTTCATTGATCCATTTCCATTTTCCGTCCCTGGTTTTTAATCTATAGGTAATGTTGTAATTTTCTGTTTTTCCCTCCAGATGATTATTAATTTCTTTTTTAACAATAGAAAAGTCCTCTTCATTCACAAGATTCTCCCAGTTCATAACATCATCTTTAAACTCATTGGGTTTGTAACCAAGCATCCTGAACCAGGACTCATTGTGCATTACCTGATTGGTTTTAATGTTCCATTCCCAATAGCCAGAACCTGAGTTTTCGATAGCGAAATTAAGCCTTAACTCATTTTTTGTGAGCTGTTTAAGGAAAATAATTCTTTCGAAAGCCGATGAAAAAACACCCGAAATTGTTCTTAATAAATCTATCTCTTCTTCTTCCCAGTTTTTATTATTCACACATTCATCAAATCCCATGAATCCATAGTAACAACCCTGTACATATAACGGATAGATAAGTATTGATTTAATTCCCTGAGGTTCAAGAATTTCAATCAGATCATCGGGTAATTCCTGAATATTAGTCGAAAATACCTTCCCTTTTTCAAAGAGTATTTTTTTCCAGGAAGGGATGTATTCATAGGGAATTTCCTGCAATGCATCAATCTGTGGTTCGATGCCTTCGTTACACCATTCATATGTATTGGATGTTGTTAATCCATCTGCGCTGTCCTCAAAGATATACAACCTGCTTACCCCTGTGAGTTCACCCAATTTTTGCAGGGCTGTGTTAACTTTTTCCGGGAAATTTTCTAAAGACAAAAAATTCTGAGCGATATCAGCAAGAATTTTCTGACGATCCAGGCTTTTTCTAAGTTTTTCTTCCTGATTTATAATCATTTTGGAGTAAATATTTGATTTTGTGTTCTATCGATATTTTCTGCAAATATAATCAAACTTTCAAATATATTGTTTTCATAAATGGCTATTTTTCTGTCAGAAATTTCCAATATCTTACCGGCATATGCTGCTTTTGAAGTTTTACATTGATTCTTTCCTTAATTGTCATGGATTTGAAATATTGTTTCCACAATTGTTGCATCAGTTTTTCATTGCCTGCCAGGATTGAGTCGTCTAACTGGCCGTTTTTTATCATATTGGTATCGTTCAGACTCATCTCGCTCACGTCTTTTAAATTATAATAGTAACCATAGTTTCTTTTCAGATCATAAATAATCCACTGCTGATCCCTGAAACGGTCTTTGAAATGCTGAATAATAAGGGGTAGGGTATTGTGATCAGGTGTTAGAGTTGCTAAGAATATATCGTCGGAAGTTTTAATAAAACGTACAAATCCTGTTAAGCGATGCTTTTCGCGACTCACTTTATGTGCTGTTTTTTGCATTTGAAGTACATCATCATCGGCATAATTTGTTTCAATATTCTGTTGATTGTCGAATGTTTTTCTGATATATCTGAAAATTAGTTCATCACTTTTATGAATTTCTGAAAGCCAGACATGGGTAATCATATTCAACGCATTAGCACTCACTTTCTTCTCCAAACCTTCCCAGACACGGTTTGTTTTGTCCTTATCAGTAATTACAATATGTTCTGAATCAATAAATAATGGTCCAGGTTCTTCCTGACCCAATAAAGCATCCGGAAATACTTTTCTGAAGTAGGCGTCGAATATTGCTGTAAGCAAGCCTTCAAAGGTTCTGTCATATCTGAAAATTATCATATTCAGGAATCAAAAACAAGACTAAGTTGATTTTGATCTGTCTTTTTGCGGTTGAATTTATTTGATGTTAGTTCCCTTCTTACATATTCAGGTGTATAATCCTGAACTGAATTCAACATCATCAATTCATTGCAGGTGATGAAATATTGGGCTTTTTTCATCACGATACCCATTTTTTTAAGATCGTGCGTTGATAATTTGCAAAATCTTCTTGAACTGATGATAAGTTTAGCTGATTTTACCCCAATGCCAGGCACTCTGAGAATCATTTGATAATCAGCTTTGTTAATATCCACCGGAAACTGTTCCGGATGTCTTAGTGCCCAGGCTAATTTTGGATCCATTTCCAGATCAAGATTCGGAAAGCTATCATCTACGATTTCATCAACTTTAAATCCATAGAAGCGAAGCAACCAATCTGCCTGATACAGTCTGTTTTCTCTGACCAATGGCGCCTGTACAATTTTTGGTAATCTGCTGTCGCCTTGATTTACCGGAATATAGCCTGAATAGTACACCCTTTTCATGCCGGGTTTATCATACAAAAATGAGGTTGTTTTTAATACCTGCAAATCGGTTTCATCCGTTGCACCAATAATCATCTGAGTACTTTGTCCCGCCGGAACAAATTTGGGTGCCTTGCTGAATTTTTTTCTTTCTTCGGCACTTTCAAGCATTCCCTGTTGAATAAAATGCATCGGTTTGAAAACACTATCATGGTCTTTTTCAGGTGCCAGCAGTTGAAGATTTTTCTCCGTAGGTATTTCAATATTCACACTCAACC
>JBILFS010000345.1:0-3103 GCA_044351455.1 Paludibacter sp.
GCAGGAAAAGTACCCGGAGCAAAAACAATTGACGATGTGAAAGCGTTTTATCTGGCACAGGTACCCATGAAAAAAGGATGCTCACCAGAGGATGTAACCAAAGGAGCACTTTACCTGATGGAACAGTGTGGAGAAACCGGGCAGGCGTTGCCAATCACCGGTGGACAAGTTATGCTAAATTAATATAAATATAAACCACAAAAGGCACAAAAGAAAGACTCAGAAAACACAAAAGAGATTTTTTAGTAGAGAGTTATATTTCTCATTTTTTATTAAAAAATATATTTTGTATGATTACTGTTTTAATATTATTCTTTTGTGATTCCTGAGTCTTTCTTTTGTGCCTTTTGTGGTAAAAAAAATAAAAATGAAAACTAAAGCAATCAGATTATACGGAAAAAAGGATCTCCGTTTGGAAGAATTTGAACTTCCTCAAATCAAAGAAGATGAAATATTAGCGAAAGTGGTTTCAGATTCATTGTGTATGTCTTCTTACAAAGCGGCAACACAGGCTACTGATCACAAACGCATCCCGAATGATATTGCAGATAATCCCATCATCATTGGACATGAATTTGCCGGTGAGTTGGTTCAGGTTGGTGCAAAATGGGCCAACAAATTCAAATCTGGTGATAAATTCTCCATTCAGCCTGCTTTGTATTACGAAGATGGTCCGGTAGGTGTGTTAAGTGCACCCGGCTACAGTTATCAACATATCGGAGGTGATGCGACTTATGTCATCATCCCGAAAGAAGTGATGGAAAAAGATTGTTTGCTGGCTTATGCCGGTGAAGGTTTCTATCCTGCATCATTGGCAGAACCACTTTCCTGTGTGATTGGTGCAATGCATGCCAACTATCACACTACTCCCGGAAGCTACATTCATAAAATGGACATTGTTGAAGGAGGAAAAATGGCAATTCTGGCCGGTGTTGGTCCTATGGGATTGGCAGCGATTAATTATGTATTGAGAAGAGAAGACAGAAAACCTTCACTGCTCGTAGTTACTGATGTTGACCAGACTCGTCTGGATCGTGCTGCAACCATTTATACCGTTGATTTTGCCGCTTCAAGAGGTATTGATTTACGTTATATCAACACAGGTAAAATGGAAAATCCTGTTGAGGAATTAAAAGCCATTACAGATGGTTACGGATACGATGATGTGTTTGTGTTTGCACCCGTAAAACCAGTGGTAGAACAGGGAGATGCAATTCTTGCATTCGATGGCTGTCTGAACTTCTTTGCAGGTCCTTCAAATCCTGATTTCAGTGCTTCATTCAACTTCTACAATGTACATTATGCGTATACACACGTTGTTGGAACCAGTGGTGGCAATACGGATGATATGGTGGAAGCGCTTGATATGATGAGTAAAGGTCTCGATCCTGCAGGATTGGTTACGCACATCGGAGGTATAGATGCCGTTATCGAAGCTACCAAACATCTTCCTGAAATACCGGGCGGTAAAAAGCTGATTTACACACACATCAATATGCCTTTGACTGCTATTTCCGATTTTTCAAAACTGGGTGAAACCAATGCCATTTACCGGAATCTTGCTGAAATATGTGAGAAAAATAACGGACTTTGGAGCGTGGAGGCTGAAGCTTTCCTGTTGAAAATGCTCGCAAAATAATAATATTAACCACAAAAGGCACAAAAGAAAGACTAAGGAATCACAAAAGGATAAATATTTTGATATAAATATCCGATAGAAGTTCAAATATTTACACAATAAAATATTTAAGTATTATAAACTATTGTGTTCCCTTAGTCTTTCTTTTGTGCCTTTTGTGGTTCAAAAATTCATAAGTATGAAACAGTTAGACGTGAATTTCATGCATCCGGTGGAACAAATCAATGTAATCATTGGCCGGATTTACAAGAGTGGTATGACAACCACTTCGGGTGGAAATATTTCCATCAAAGATGAAAATGGTGATATCTGGATTACGCCTTCCGGGGTTGATAAAGGTTCCCTCACTACCAAAGACATCGTTTGTGTGAAAAAAGACGGAACTGTTGTTGGTTTACACAAACCATCTTCGGAATATCCGTTTCATAAGGCAATTTTTGATGCTCGTCCTGAGTTAAAAGCTGTTATTCATGCTCATCCACCCGGACTTGTAGCCTTCAGTATTGCACGCATTGTTCCTGATACAAGCATTGTACCTCAGGCTAGAAAAATCTGTGGTGAAATTGGCTTTGCACCCTATGGTTGTCCGGGTAGCGTTGATTTGGGTGAAAAAATTGCCAAAGAGTTCAAAAATGGCAAGTACAAAGCAGTCATCATGGAAAATCATGGTGTGGTGCTGGGTGGTACTGATATGATGGATGCTTATCAAAGATTTGAGACGCTCGAATTTTGCTGTCGTACTATCGTAAATGCTGGTCATCTTGGTCAGGTTAACTGTCTGACCGATGAACAAATTTCCAGATATATCAATCATTTTCCAAAGAATATCACGCATTTCATGGATGTTAATTATCCTTCCGATGAGCGTGCCATTCGTACAGACATGGTAAATATCATACGACGTGCCTGTAATCAGGGACTGATGATTTCAACCTATGGAACAGTATCAGTGAGATGGAATGAAAATGATTTTCTGATTACGCCCAGAGATGTGGCACGTTGGGATATTCTGCCGGAAGATATCGTACAGATTAGAAACGGGATGGCAGAAGCAGGAAAAACGCCAAGTCGCTCTGTAGCATTACATCACAGAATTTATCAGTTGAATCCGCATATCAACTCCATCATTGTTACTCAACCAACTAACCTGATGGCTCATGCAGTTAGTCACAGCAAATTTGATGTAAGAACAATCCCTGAAAGCTGGATATTTTTACAGGATGTACCATCGATTCCTTTTGAAAAGTTGTATAACAATACAGAAGAAATCGCTCAGATGTTCTCTTCAAACCGGGTCGTAATTGTAGAAAATGATTCAGTAATTGTGACTGGCAACAAACTGATTAACACTTTTGATTACCTGGAAGTAGCTGAATTTTCTGCCAATTCTCTGGTGATGGCCTCTTCAATCGGACCGTTACAACCCATGGGTGATGCGGAAATTGAGGAGTTAAGAGTGGCTTT
>JBILFS010000344.1:0-3103 GCA_044351455.1 Paludibacter sp.
AAAGACACCGGAGCTATAGCCTATTATACCTGTGATCAGATGATGTTTTATTTTACCAATTTTTATGGAAGTAAAAATTCTCTGCTTTATCATTTTTTTCTTGCTGCTTATAAAATTTCACTAAACAGGACAAATATCACAATCGAAGATAACATTCCTGTACATTTAATTCATGATAAGAAATGGATTATTAAAATCAATGATTTTTTTGCACCATTTTATAATTTCGTAAAGACTGGTTACAAACAAAATATAGCGAGCCAAATTTCATCAGTTGATAATCCGGATTTGAAAATCAACACATGGGTTGAATTGAAATTGCCCGGAATCAACAAAAGCTACATGCAATCTGTTATAAATATCAATCAGGATGGTATATCCGGTTTTGAAATAGTATATGGGAAAACTACAATATCAGCACAAAAGGTTTCACTTTAAAATAATATTGATTTTTCTGATCTTCGGTTTTTCAAATGCAATCAAGGCTGAAGAACAGGTTACTTTTAATCAGATAGATTCAATCTCCTATCATTTTTACATGACAGGCAATTGGGATGCATTGATTGAAACAGGAGAATTATCCTTAGCCAATGATATTGATTTCAAGTGGTTACAACAAAGACTGGGGTATGCCTGGTTCATGAAAAAGCAATATTTCCGGAGTATGAAGCATTATGAACAATCGCTTCAATTTGATCAATCTGACGAAACCAGTCACCTGTATCTTTATTATATCGGACTGAATACCGGCAATATTAGTTATGCCAGAGCCCATGCAGGTAAACTTTCAGAGGAAACTCAAAAACAAATCGGATATAAAAGCACAAAAATAGTCAATGCTATAGATTTTGAGTATAATCTGAAAATCTCACAGGAAACAGAATTGCGTGACAATGCGCATTATATGAGGATTGGAATAAATGCATTGCCTGCGAATAACATGAACTTATACCTCTCTACTGCCCGGTACAATCAACTTTTCGACTATACAAAAGAAAGTAATCAGCAGGAAATATATGGTTCATTACAGTACACTTTTACTCCCGGCACATCCATAACTTTTGCTTATCAACATGCAAAATCTCAGGTTTTTGCCGACCCCGACACAAGCAGAATCAATGGCAATTTATTTTTCGGAAAGATCAAACAACAATTAAACAGGTTTGATGCTTCATTAACATACGCAAATTTCAACAATCAGTGGACAAAATCTTCACAATCAGGATTTCATTTAGGAACGGCATTTTCTGGTCGAAAGCATATATATCTGAAAAGCTCACTCTTTCTGATCAATGAATCGGGTTTTAATTTCAACAATATTGAATACAATTACAACCGACTGATTTTCAAACAGACAGCAGGATTTAATCCATTTAAAAATATCTGGACAGATGCATTCCTGGTTATTGGTGATCAGTATTGTTTTGCTGACCTGGATGGCCTATACATCTACAACAACCAGGATCCGACGAAATTTAAAGCCGGATTTACAACATCTGTTTCTATCGGAAAACATTTGTCTGTTAGCATGTCATTCAATTTCGACAAAAAATATATTTATCAATACGAACAAAATTATTATCAATACGGAATAACAGGAGGTATCTTATGGAAAATCTGAGAAAAACAATTATCATCACCGTTACGTTGTTTTTGGCTCTGTCAATACAGAGTCAGACAACCTGGCAACAAGCATTTTACAAAAGTTATGAAGCAGAAAATTCAGGAAAATATGCTTTGGCTATCAGCGAATTAACAAAGATATATAAAGCTGATGATTATTTTATCAATATCAGGTTGGGATGGCTCAATTATCTGAGCAAACAACATACGGAGTCGCAAAAACATTATCAATTGGCAATTAATCTGAAACCATATTCTATTGAAGCAAGATTCGGTATGGTAAAACCATTAAGTGCAACTGAAAACTGGGAGAAAGTTAAACAGCAATATCATGCAATTTTGAAAATTGACCCACAAAACACAACTGCCAACTATTGGCTGGGCGTAATATATTATAACAGAAAAGATTACACAAATGCTCAGAAACTTTTCGAAAAAGTAGTGAATCTATATCCATTGGATTACGATTCGTTGATTATGTTGGGTTGGACAAAATTAAATATGGGAAAACATGCAGAAGCGAAAATCTTATTCAATCATGCATTAACCATCAGACCCGGTGACCAATCGGCAACCAGTGGATTGAAATTGATTAAATAGTATTTACACCATCAATCTTCGTCAGGAGAATCACCATCTTCTGTATCTTTAAGTCTGATACCAAGTCTGATTTTATTCTCAATCCGGATTTGACTATCGTTGTAAAGATATTTCTTTAACCTCGAAATTGAATTATAGAGAGCAGCTTCCTTGAGTCCGGTTTCTTCAACCTGCCAAACAATTTTAATAATCTCTTCTCTGCTGAGGAAATTACCTTTGTTACGACACAATAAAGCCAACACCACTGAATCCAAATGATTCAGGTGAATATCACCCTTATCAAACTTTAATGACTGCTCATCAGGGAAAAATTTAAATCGTCCAATTCTGAATTGATTATCCTGTACGGCAGGCACATCTGCACCTATCATTTTATTTATTCGCAGAATCAATTCTACAAGACGATAAGGTTTCCTGACATAATCGCTGTTTTCAACACTAAATCCGGTTTCATAATCTTCATTACCATCTCTGGAGGTAGTAAAAATGATGGGTATATTGCTGAACTTTCTGATTTGTTTAGCAATACCAAATCCGTCGATACTGCAATTCAGCATAACATCCATGGTGACAAGGTCGGGCATAAACTGCTGAAATTCATTTACAGCTGTATCGCCATCACTTACATACCTGATCTGGAAATTCTGCATTTCCAAAAATCCGGAAAGTGCCGTTCCCAGATTTACGTCATCTTCAACTACTAATATTTTTTTCATACAAGACTACTTTCTGGGTAAACTGACAGTAAATTCTGAGCCAACTCCGGGCTCACTGGTAACTGAAATTTTACCCTGATGTTTTTCAATGATTGTTTTTACATAATTTAACCCGATTCCGAAGCCATTAACTTTCGTATTGTTATCAACCCTGGAATATTTGT
>JBILFS010000346.1:0-3096 GCA_044351455.1 Paludibacter sp.
CATAATGATTTTCGATATCCGGTTGTTTAAACAAACCCCATCCTTCTGAAAACAGGAATATGCTTATCAGAAGAATGATGAATGTGGTGATGCTACCGCTCAGTCGGAACAGTGACTCAACGAGAACTTCGAAAAATCTGTTTTTTCTTTTCTTGAACACGCTACAGATTTTTACTTTTTCTCAATATAACCAATGGCTTTGATCATTTTCTGACCTTCAGCAGATAAAACAAAATTGATGAAAGGTTTTACTAATGCTTCAGATTTTGCTTCATAATAGAAAAAAAGCGGACGAACAATCGGATATTTTTCTGTTTCAGCATTGGCAAAAGTTGGTTCGATGAAAGTTTTACCCTTATCGTAAGATACATGAATATCCTTCACATCCTTAATTACATAAGCCATACCTACGTAAGCAATGGCGCCGGGAGTCTGACTAACCGACTGAATGATAGCTCCGGTAGCAGGCATGCTTAAAATCCCGGATTTGTAATTCTTATTTTTCATTACATACTCCTTAAAGTACTCATAAGTTCCCGAAGTCGTTTCACGGGAATAAGCCACGATAGGTAGATTATCGCCACCAACCTCTTTCCAGTTTTTAATCTTGCCTGTAAAAATACCTTCCACCTGTTCGCGGGTGAGTTTCGATACTTTATTTTTAGGGTTTACAACGATCGACAAAGCATCGCGGGCAATGATAACTTCAATCACTTTTTTACCTGCATTCTGCATTTTCATCTTCTCATCGAATTTGATTTTTCTGGAAGCCATTGCAATCTCAGTATTGCCATCAACAAGGGCAGAAATACCAATACCTGATCCACCACCGGTTACAGTAATTCTGTTTCCGGGATTCTTTTTCATGTATGCTTCAGCCAGTTTCTGAGCAAGGGGTAAAACAGTATCCGAACCTTTAACTTTTTGAGCCAAAGACACTTCAACCATTGAAAAAAGCACTATTAATAATAAAAGATTTTTCATAAACATATTTTTTTTAGAAATTGAAAATTAAATTGATTTTTTTATTGTGAAACGCTGCAAATGTAACTTTTATGCATTACATATGTATTTCATTTCAATGAATTTTATTTGATTAAAACGTTAAAATCTGAACTGCATTCTTACCGTTACAACATCATCAGCAATATCAGTGGTGAAGTTTTTAAGGATATCCGTGCTTGCTATCGCCGATGTAGTTTCATTCTTAACCATTTCGTAGAATGCTGAGAATCTGAGTTTCGAATTGATACGCCAGATACCTCCGAGTGCCAGTGTGGAATATTTAACATCCACTGATGAAGTATTACTTCCGGCAACACCAATTTGATCGCCTTTAACAGCAGTATTCGGATCATACACATCATATTTCACCACTGCCGAAACAGGAATATGTCCGATATCCTGAATAACTGTTGCATACCAGCCATACATCGGACGAATATAGGTATCCTCTGCGGCAGGCAAAGCGGCTCTGTTAGGACTGGCAGTTGTTGATTTATTTCCCGGTTGTGATCCGAAGACAGTTTCATATCTGAACTGGGTCATCCCTATAGGAGTTTCAAAAGTTGCCTGTGCATCAACACCATAATATTGACGGGGCGCATAAGCACCGACATTAGCAACATCGCTGTTCAAAACAAATTTATCACCACTCATCGAATAAACATTACTATTGGTTTGATAAATACCTCCGTTGTAATACGAAACACCCAGTCCCAGTTTTGCAAAATCCAGGTTCTGACTGGTAGCAGTAAGATGACCGATAAAATCCATGCGGTCGTCAGTTTCCGGATTGATGGCATTTCCGGCAAAAAGTCCGCCCTCCAAACATAAAAAATTGAGTGGGGAACCCAATGATGGTCTTAAACTAACCATAGCACCCATATCACTTTCTTCAGGAAATAAAGTAGTGATTATCCTGGACCTTTCAGGCGTTTCAATGCTTGATGTTGAATAAATTACCTCATGACCAAAAGGACGGGAGAAAACACCGGCAACAATCGCACTTAACATATTGACAGGTTCTTTAACTTTCAGGTATGCCTCTTTCAATTGAACTGTAGCACCTTTTAAACCTTCCTTATCGGTAATATTAAAATGAAAAACCCCACTTGCAATACCCAGTAATTTCTCGTCGTATTCGAATTTTAAACGGGCGCGACGAATACCAAAACGACTATAGTTATCGGTACCTGTATTTCCTTTTCCAACTTTAATAGCTGCTCCCGGCCCACCCCATTGCCATTGCGGCTGCATGTAACCTGTAATTTTCAGCGCACTGTTTTTCAGATCATTGTCTTTCAAAATTTCCACATCATTTTGAAGACGTTCCATGGGCGATAATTCATCTTCCTGCGCAAAAATCGCAACCGGAGCGATGAACATGATTAGGGCAAAAAAAGTACTTTTCATTTGTTGTATTTAATCGTTTTGTAATTTTTGTTGCAAAAGTATCTGTACGACATTACATTTATGTTACATTCCGGTTACATATGGGTTATTTTGTAATATTCATTACAAGGGCATGTCTAAACAGGGTTATGCGCTGATTAATTCGAGCCGGAAATACGGCCTTTTGAAATGCTGATTTTTTGTGACGTGTAGATTCCGGAGTTTCCGCTGAAGTAGTAAGCAACAAAACAAGCAACCGCAAAATACAGCACATGTTCACCGCCAAACAATTCGACACCCATGAAAACACAAGCCAGAGGAGTATTGGTTGCACCGGCAAAAACTGCGATAAAACCAATGGCAGCAAATAAGTCAACCGGCATACCTGTATACATGGCAATCACATTTCCTAATGTTGCACCAATGAAGAACAGCGGGGTTACCTCACCGCCTTTAAAGCCGGTACTTAATGTGATCACTGTAAATACAATTTTCCAGAACCAACTGAAATTATCAACACCTCCTGCCTTAAAAGCATTGGCCAAACTATTTCCATCGCCATTTTGAGTTGTTATGCCCAATCCGAGATAATCGGTTGTTCCTAATGCAAGCGTTAAACCGATGATGATTAAACCGCCGATAACCGGAGTAGCCAAATGCCAGCGAATGTATTTTTTTGTGAATGCTTTAATGGAGTGCGAG
>JBILFS010000347.1:0-3085 GCA_044351455.1 Paludibacter sp.
CACGCCCGATAAATATCACGTACAGCACATCAAAATGGCGTTGGAGGCAGGAAAGCATGTGGTTTGCACCAAACCATTGATTGACGATTTGTCGAAAGCGCAGGAATTGCTTGATATCAGTGAGAAAACCGGTAAAGCGGAAAACCTGAGAAAATCACGTCGCCTTTTAATTTTATTTGAACGGATAAAAAAAACAGCGCAAATCTGCTTTTTTTTGCAAAATAAGTGTATTTTTGTAACATAAATAATTCATTTTTTATGTATATAAACTTACGCTATGATTTGAATTCAGGTTGGCTTTGCTGTTTGTTTTTGCTTTCATCATGCTTCTTATATGCCCGTCAGGATGCTGTTTTGCTCAATCACGAAACAATAATCAACATCAATGCTAATAAGATAACAAAGGGGATAAGCTACAAAATAAGGATAAATAGCCGTTCCGGAGATGAATATGCCCGTGTAAATATTGTTAAATCCGGATTGAGTCAGATTTCTGATATTGAAGCGAAAATTACTGATATTTCCGGCAATGCAGTTCGAAAGCTTAAATCATCAGAGATAAAAAGAACACATCTGATTACCGATGCTGCATTTTTTCAGGATAACTATCTGTATGAGTTTGAATTGAGTCATTATGATTACCCGTATATACTGGAATATTCATATACTGAAAAGGAGAATCAGTTTGTTGATATTGAATTCTGGAGACCGGTACTCAGCTATGATATTGAAACTGTCAATGCCAGTCTGAAAATGGTGCTTCCTGTTGATTATGCATTCAAGACTATTCTGTCTAATATCAATCCGCCCCAGGTTGATACACTTGATAACAA
This sequence comes from Paludibacter sp., assembly GCA_044351455.1. Taxonomy (GTDB): domain Bacteria; phylum Bacteroidota; class Bacteroidia; order Bacteroidales; family Paludibacteraceae; genus Paludibacter. Next base: position 834 of record JBILFS010000347.1, read on the forward strand.
ATTGCAATTAACCTGGAATGCTTCATTTAAGCCATTATCAGAACCTGAGAAATTGATGCCACCTCAGCTTTCCTTTTTTCCTACAGCGAGAATCATTCCTCAGCAGTTTCATTTTGGAAGTTCAGGAACATTTGCCGATTGGAAATCATATGGACAATGGCAGTATGAAACCAATCATAAGCTGCAAAATTTACCTGAAAGTGCTGTAGCAGCAATTAAATCGCTGATCAATCCATGCAGGAGTGATGAAGAAAAGATACGGATTTTATATCATAAACTGCAGGATGAAACCAGGTATGTCAACATCTCCACTGAAACCGGAGGACTTATTCCTATGTCGGCAACAGAAGTTTCAGAGAAAAAGTATGGAGATTGCAAAGCATTGAGTAATTATTTTCAAGCCGTTCTTGCTGTTGCCGGAATTTATTCAATATACACTGATATTTATGCAGGGGAAAAAAGGGTTTCATTCTTTCCGGATATTCCTGCCCAACAATTTAACCACGTAATTCTATGTGTACCATTGAAAACTGACACGCTATGGATTGATTGTACGAGCGATGGCCCGATGGGAAAAATTAATGCATTTATACAGGGGAGAGCTGTTTTGTTAATTGAGAATCATCTATCACGTTTATCAAAAATTCCGTCATTAAAAGCTGAAGAAAATCTACAGGAAAGGTATATTATAACAAGTACAGATTCAACAGGCCAACAAATTGCTGTTTTTCAAAATCGTTACAGAGGTATGGAATCCATGATGTTAAAAGAAATCAGCAATATGCAACACGAAAGTGAAAGAAGAAAAAACATTCACAAGCATTTTGCTGTGGATCAGACTGATTTGCTTGATTATCAAATTCTTCCCCATTGCAGAGATGAAGATACCGTCAGTCTGAAACTGCAGGTTCAATTATCGGAGAAACTACAGAGAGCAGGAAATGATGACCTGATGCATTTCTTTCCTCTGGATATTCCGGTTCTGCAAAAACCGGGCTTGAGAAAATATCCGCTTCAAATTGATATCCCTGTTTTTAAGAAGGATGTTCAGATTATTAAACGCATTTCGCCGGCAGGTTTTAATGTCAGGGACCTTGTAATTGAAGCACCTTATGGAAAATATTCCAGAAAAGTGGAAGTCTTTGCTGATAATATTAGACTTACAAAATCCTTTGAAATATATTCCGGTAATTACCCATTGTCAGCGTATCCCGATTTTTATAGTTTTATCCGGGCTGTCAGGGAGGCTGAGAGTTTCTCAATTTTAATCAATAAAAGTAAAGATTTATGAAGAAAATCTTGTTGATGTTATTTCTGTTTCATGTTAGTCTGTTACATGCCAGTAAAAATGCCGAAGAGTTTGGGTTTTTGAATCAGAGTCATCTTGACTTAAAGAAATGTGAATATGATCCTGAAGCAGAAGCTGTTGTGGTTTTTGACAAAGCCTACACCCGATTTGTTAATACCGATGAAGGTTATAATATTGTCACTGAACGAACAGTGAGAATTAAAGTGCTGACTGATGATGGAGTGAAATGGGGTGAAATTGATATCCCTTTTTATATGTCCAATGATGTTTTTGAGAAAATTTCCAATATTCAGGCGTTTTCATATAATTTTGACAATACCGGTTTGGTTAAAACTGCTCTCAGAAAGGAAGACTGTCATGAAGAACGGGTCAGTGAAAACTGGTACAGGATAAAATTTGCGATTCCCAATGTCAGGGCAGGATCGTTGATAGAATATACATATTCATATCTGTCAAATTATCTGTTTAACCTGAACGACTGGGAATTTCAGTGGAAGATTCCTGTTTTAAAGAGTGAGTATTCTGTGGGGATGGTACCCCATTATCAGTATCAGTATATGCTGCAGGGAGCAAAAAAATTTGATGTTTTTCAAAATGGTACGGATGGATTCGAGCGTACTGTGTATGGTATTAAATTCATGGATAACAATTTTATTTTCGGGATGAATAATGTACCGGCTTTCAAAGATGAAACTTTTATTTCATCGGTAAGGGATTATATCATGAAAATTGATTTTCAGTTGTCCAAAGTAATAAGAAGCGACGGAGCAGCCACAGATGTTATCAGTACCTGGCCCATGCTTGTGAAGGAAATGTTGGAGGATTCCGATTTTGGAGGGTTTGCCCGTTCGGCACAAAAATCAGCAGATAAAATATTCGATATAGATTCAGTATCGAGGCTTCCGGTTCAACAAAGATTTGATAGTATTGTAAACTTTGTTAA
>JBILFS010000348.1:0-3079 GCA_044351455.1 Paludibacter sp.
GCCTATACTCCTTTTGAAGTTAAAGACACCAACGAACTTGACCCTGAATATTTGATGATGTGGTTCAGTCGACCAGAGTTTGATAGGTATGCACGGTTTAAAAGCCACGGAAGCGCACGCGAAATAGTAAAAGAATACAACGTTATCCAAAACCGTATAACGCCGAACCAGCAACTGATACAGAAACTGGAGGAGACGGCACAGGCGATTTATAGGGAGTGGTTTGTGGAGTTTGAATTTCCGGATGAAAATGATTTGCCGTATAAAAGTAATGGATTCTTTAACAACACAAAGATATGAACAATAGCGAGATACTCATCTATCAAAACTCCGTAGTCAGTAATAAATCTGATGTATGTTACATTAACCATTAACCATTATATGTTATTATGAAGCAACTCGGAATTAAAGATGAATTAACAGACTTTTTACTTTATACATCGCCCAAAGGTGATGTGAAAGTGGAAGTGATTCTGAATAACGAAACGGTGTGGCTTTCACAAAAGTCAATCGCTCAGTTGTTTGGCGTGAACGTACCTGCCATAAGTAAGCATTTGAAAAACATATTCGACAATGGTGAATTAGTAGAGAATTCAGTTGTTTCCATTTTGGAAACAACTGCCGAAGATGGTAAAAACTATCAGGTGATGTACTTCAACCTCGATGCCATCATCTCGGTAGGCTATCGTGTCAATTCAGCTCAAGCCACCCGCTTTCGGATATGGGCAACCAATACTTTGAAAGAGTATATTATCAAAGGTTTTATCATGGACGATGAACGTCTGAAAAACGGCAGGTATTTTGGCAAAGATTATTTCAGAGAGCTTTTGGAACGTGTACGGTCGATTCGTGCAAGTGAAAGACGTATTTATCAACAAATTACTGATATATTTGCTGAATGTAGCATTGATTACGATCCAAAATCGGATATTACGAATATGTTTTATGCTACGGTTCAAAACAAATTCCATTTTGCCATTAACGGACAAACTGCTGCTGAAATAATTTACAAAAATGCCGATGCAGGGAAAGAGTTTATGGGCTTAAATACCTGGAAAAATGCACCTCAGGGACGGATTTTGAAATCGGATACTACCGTTGCAAAAAACTATCTGAGCGAGCAGGAAATAAAAAGTCTCGAACGTACAATCGGTGCATTTTTCGATTATATTGAGCGTATAATAGAAAATAGAAACACTTTTACTATGGAGCAATTTGCTTTGAGTGTCAATAAGTTCCTGGAATTTAATGAGTATAAAGTGTTGGAAGGAAAAGGGAGCATATCAGCTAAGCAAGCCGAAGAAAAAGCGTTTGCCGAATATGATGTTTTCAATAAAACTCAAAAAATTGAATCGGACTTTGATAAAGCTGTAAAAGCGTTGAGAAAATTGAATAATGGTTAATGGTTAATGATTAATATGAGGGAGAATATATTGAAGGCCAAAACTTTTAGTTTTTCGATTCGGATAGTGAATTGTTACAAGTTTTTAATTCAGGAGAAGAAAGAATTTGTGCTTTCGAAGCAACTGTTGCGAAGCGGAACTTCGGTTGGTGCAATGGTAAGAGAGGCCGAACATTCAGAAAGTAAATCTGACTTTGTTCATAAAATGGCAATTGCCCAAAAGGAAATAAACGAAAGCATATATTGGCTTGAGCTACTAAACGCGACTGATTATTTGAGTATGGATTTGTTTAATAGCTTAAACAACGATGCAGTTGAAATCATAAAACTGATAACCAGTAGTATCAAAACAGCAAAGTCTTCCATTAACCATTAATCATTAATCATTAACCATTATATGCGTTTCACCGAAGCACAATTAGAAAAAGCCTTCATTGAGTTGTTGGAAAACGAAGGTTTCCCCCACCACTCAGGTGCAAGCATTGCCCGGGCAGCCGAAGAAGTGCTGATTGAAACCGATTTACTTCAATATCTGCTCTCCAGATACGAGAGCAAGCAACTCACTGTAACCGAAGCAAAATCAATTATTCTTCAATTAAAATCATTACCTGCCAGCGACCTGTACGAAATCATTTGGACCTTTTGGCGAAACTGTTTCATAAGTTTGACAGCTCAAAATACTTTTCTAAGGGGATTAATTCTTACAATGGTACGGGCGAAAAATATTTCGCCCCAACGCCATTACAGCAACTTAACACCCTGAATTTTGCAGCCGAATTTGTTCAGTTGACAAAGGATATTGAAACCCGCTTTATGGGTTTAGTGAAGCGACTAAAAGCAGCTTATGATATTTGTGCCGGAAGTGAACAACTCACTCAAACGGAAAGAGATTACACACATTTTTATTTGGCAGTTCGCTCTATCGTTTTCAAATTAACCAGAGGAAATGCGCCTGACACAGCGCAAATGAATGCCAGGGTACGGGAAATGATTAAAGATGCGCTGGCAAGCGATGGCGTTGAAGAAATCTTCAAATTAGGCGAAGATAAGGAAAAAGAACAGGATATTTTTGATGTGGATTATTTGGAGAAAATTGACAAAATTAAGTTGCCCCATACCAAAATCAAATTATTGCAACAGCTTCTTGCCAAAGTTATTGGCGATATGAAGAAGATCAACAAAGTGAAAGGTGTTGATTTTACAAGGGAAATGCAGGTTTTGGTCGACCGTTACAATCAACGCGACGAAAGCGACATTTTACGCAGTGAAGTGTATGAGGAAATGGCTGAGCAACTTACCAATTTAATTTGGGAAGTCCACAAAGAGTTTAAAGCCGGAGATGAATTGGGAATTGACTTCGAAGAAAAAGCCTTTTACGATATATTGAAGGATCTGTGTGTGAAATACGACTTCAGATACCCCGAAGATAAACTAATTGAATTGGCAAAAAGAGTCAAAGAACTGGTTGACTCACAAGCGGGTTTTCCGGACTGGAACAAAAGGGATGATATTAAATCTGCATTGAAAGTAGGTTTGATTTTGTTGCTTGACGAATTTGGTTATCCGCCGGTTGAAAGAGATGAGGTTTATGTGGAGATTTTTGAACAGGCAGAGAATTTCAAAAAGAACAGAGCAACCCGTTAATCTCCGGTTTTTTCATTACCTTTGCACTTCAAT
>JBILFS010000349.1:0-3077 GCA_044351455.1 Paludibacter sp.
ATAATCCAGATTAAAAATAAAATGGGTGGATGGTTCATAGATTTTCTCAGCTACCACAGCCCTGGTATCCGCCATCACATCCTGATTATAATACGCCAGCACTTTATTTACAAACGCAAGTTTATACCGAAGAGATATTCTGATCCACAAGTCGAAATCCTCACCCAGTTTGAGCTGTGTTTTAAAACCTGAAAACTCCTCAAACACATCCTTTTTCACGACACAGGCACCCGTCCATACAGGCATCCAGAATGTTTTTGCATAAACCTGAGGGTAATTGATATAACCAGTTGTAAAGTCCTCATCCACACCAATTTTTGCCGGATACAACTGATTATTCTTCACCTTAAAATAACTGCTGCTGAATAATCCGGCATCAGGATATGACTTAATAAGATCAGCCATTTCAGAAAGATAATCCTCATGCCACCAGTCATCGGCATCTAAAAATGCCAAATAAGGATATTTGGCTAACTTCGCACCTGAATTTCTCGCTGTTGATACTCCTGCATTCTTTTGTTGAATGATGGTGTGATCTGTTTTTTTAATGCACGATTTCAACAAAGCATTGTAGCTGTTATCAGTAGAACCATCATCCACGACAATGATTTCATATTGCCGGAAACCCTGATTCAGAATCGAATCGATGGCCTTTTGAATGTAAGTTTCTTTGTTGTATAGAGGTATTATAATTGAAAACATATTATTTGCTGTCGGAATTGTTATCTAATTTTATGAGGAAATCCAGATCGTATACCCTGGAATAATGTTCGGCGTATTCGTTCGGTATAGTGTCAGTGTCAGAGAAATAATATAAAAATGACATAGGAACATCCTTACCAAGAATATATTTTGAAAAAATAAATTTTACATCTTTGGTATAAGGTATCTTTACAGCTTCAACCACAACATCTTCAGTTTGTTTTTGTTTTTGCAACATTTGAACCATGGCAATTCTTTCATCAACACTCTCAGCATATTTTTTCGCAGAAGAAGTATCATTATACAAATTGATAATCATGAGTAGGGATAGTAATATTAACCCTGCAAAAGCAATTATTCTCATTATTTTAATTTGACTTTTCAAAAGAAAGATTCCTGCAAATGATATAAATAATATAGCTGAATAAACCATTGGAGTATAATTTCTTTGAATTCCAAATCCACTCCACAAATAAACAAAAGGAAAAACCGATATCAGAAAATACAAAACAAATATTCCTGATGCCAGAAACAGATATTTCTTTTTATTAAAATAAACCGACACCGGGTCCGGGATTTTTAACAACACCACCAATACCGCTACAAGAATCAGATAATATGGCAGATAGAACAACTGAAAATAGATAAAAGTAGTAACAGATTGATAATACCCGGATAAATAATCATTTAAAGATGATGGTTTTACAAACTCATCGAGCGTAAGTCGCACATAATTACCGGGAGCAATGATTACAACTGCATAAAGAACCAGTATCAGGAACATAAAAATCAAAATTCTTTTAACCCTGGTATCCTGAAATGCTTTCAAAAATCCTCTTCCTTGCGGGATAAAATAAAATAGCAGATTTACAAAAAGCAGAAATAAAGCAACAGGCGTAAATGTTTCCTGACTTCCGGATATAAAAACGGCAAGAACTACCAGAAGGATATATTCAGGGATATTCAACGTCCTTTTATTGATAAGAGCAATCATAGAAAAGATAGCAGGGAACAAAAGATAATAAGACAAAGCACACAACCAGTAAAACACCGGAAAATCGATGTTAGTAAGAACAAAAATATTATAAAATAAGATTACAACATTGATTGTCACGAAAACCGGAGTAGTTTTAAATAATGCTTTGAAAGGAATCCAGGTTAAAAAAATCCCGACTAACCAGAAAATTACCGGAATAAACGACTGTGTTCCTGTGTATAAAATTGTTTTATAAATTACTCCATTCAAAAAAGTGGAAACAAATCTGCCGGTCTGAATGAAGTACATATCCTGCACATAATTCAGAATACCGGTTTCACGAAGTCTCCACAAAAAGTGATAATCGTCGTAATGTGGCCTGGCATAAAATGCCAAAATAAAAAAATATATCAAAAACAAAACATTGATACAAACAAGCAGGAATACAATTATCTTGTTATTTTTCATAAAACTCCCTGATTTTATCAATAATAAATTCAATTTTACTTACATCAAGTTCAAAATAAAAAGGAAGTCTGATCAAACAATTTGAATAATAATCAGCATTTTCCAACAATCTTCCATCATGTTTATTCACATAGAAGTCGCTTTTGTGTAAACTCAGATAATGAAAAACGGCAAGAATTCCATTGTCTTTCAAATGATTTATCAATGCAGTTCTTTCTTCCAATGAATTACAAATTAAATAAAACATATGTCCATTGTTAGTGGCATAGGTCGGCAACCCGGCTAATTTAAAATTATATTGCAGAGATAAATCCTTTAATCCATCAAAATACTTATTCCAGATAGCAATTCGTGTGTCCTGAATATTATCAATATTTTCCAGTTGTGCCCACAAATAAGCTGCAATGATTTCAGAAGGCAAAAATGAGCTGCCAATATCCACCCATCCATATTTATTGACTTCCCCTCTGAAAAATTCAGCTCTGTTAGTACCCTTTTCCCAGATAATTTCCGACCGATGAATAAATCGTTCATCATTGATGGCTAACATACCGCCTTCACCAGCAATAATATTTTTTGTTTCATGAAAGGAGAAAGCAGCTAAATGACCGATACTTCCTAATGATTTCCGGGATTGAGTATCGTCAACAGATTCTGTATAATAGGAATCAATGGCCTGTGCGGCATCTTCTACTACCAGAATTCCGTATTTATCTGCAAGCAACATAATTTCACTCATATTACAAGCTGTTCCGGCATAATGTACAGGTACAATCACCTTAGTTCGTGGTGTAATGAGCGCTTCGATTTTACCGGTATCAATATTGGGATGGTTCGGAAGACTATCAGCAAAAATAATGGTAGCACCTTGTCGGATAAATGCCAGTGCTGTGGAAACAAATGTATATGACGGAATAATTACCTCATCTCC
>JBILFS010000350.1:0-3058 GCA_044351455.1 Paludibacter sp.
ATCGGTATCGGGGTATAAAGGTAAACCTACCAATGTGAATAATGTGGAAACATTTGCCAATATTCCATTGATTATCAACAATGGTGCTGACTGGTTTGCGTCGATCGGCACTGAAAAATCCAAAGGTACCAAGGTATTTGCGCTGGCAGGTAAAATCAACAATGTGGGACTGATTGAAGTTCCAATGGGCACCACGCTACGGGAAATTATTTTCGAAATTGGTGGTGGCATTAAAAATGAAAGAAAATTTAAAGCTGTGCAAACCGGCGGTCCTTCCGGTGGCTGTTTGACCGAAGAACATCTTGATACCCCGATTGATTATGACAACCTGACTCAGGCTGGTTCTATGATGGGTTCGGGAGGTATGATTGTGCTCGATGAGGATGACTGTATTGTATCTGTAGCCAAATTCTACCTCGATTTTATTGTGGAAGAATCCTGCGGAAAATGTGCTCCCTGTCGTATCGGTAACAAAAGATTGTATGAAATCCTGGAGAAAATTACCCAGGGCAAAGGAACCATGGAAGATATTGAACGTCTGAAAAACCTCAGTTCTGTTATCAAGGATACTTCGCTTTGCGGTTTGGGACAAACGTCTCCGAATCCGGTACTTTCGACGCTGCAGAATTTCATGGATGAATATCTGGAGCATGTGATTGATAAGAAATGTCGTTCCGGTCAGTGTAAGGCCCTTTTACACTACTATATTGAACCTGATAAATGTGTGGGATGTACCGCCTGCAAACGTTGCTGTCCAGTAAATGCCATCGCAGGCGACAAAAAACAACTGCATATCATCAATCAGGATACCTGTATAAAATGTGGTGCGTGTGAGGAAAAATGTGCATTTGATGCCATATCAATTCAACTTGAAAAAATACCTGTATAAAATGGAAATGATAAAACTTAAAATAGATGATAAAACGGTTGAAGTACCGAAAGGAACAACCGTATTGAAGGCCGCCCGTCAGATAGGCATTGAAATTCCGACACTTTGTCATTTTGAGCTGTGCGACATGAACATCGAAAATAAACCGGGAGGTTGCCGTGTTTGTGTGGTGGAAGTTGAAGGCAGAAAAAATCTGGCCCCATCCTGCGCCACTGAAGCAACAGATGGCATGGTGGTTAATACGCACAACATCAGGGTTCTGAATGCCCGTCGCACTGTCGTAAAACTGCTGATTTCCGACCACCCGTTCGACTGTCTGGTTTGTGCCAAATCAGGGAATTGTGAGTTGCAAAGCATTGCCACAAAATTCGGCATCAGGGACATTCCTTATCAGGGAGAAAAATCAACCTATCGCAAGGATACCTCACCATCCATCATCCGGGATGTGGATAAATGCGTGATGTGTCGCCGTTGTGAAATGATGTGTAACGATGTTCAGACAGTTGGTGCGCTATCGGCCATCAACAGAGGTTTTCATTCTGTAGTGGCCCCTGCCTTTGAAATGGACCTGGAGAAATCGCCCTGTACCTATTGCGGTCAGTGTGTATCCGTATGTCCTACCGGTGCACTGACCGAAGTTGACCACTCCAATGATGTATTAAGAGCATTATCCGACAGAACAAAAACGGTGATTGTACAAACTGCTCCGGCGGTACGTGCAGCTTTGGGAGAAGAATTCGGACTGGAACCCGGCACTGCTGTAACAGGAAAAATGGTTGCTGCTCTACGCAGACTTGGTTTCAAATATGTGTTCGACACAGATTTTGCAGCCGACCTTACCATCATGGAAGAAGGTACTGAATTACTGACCAGACTAAACAGTTATCTGAGCGGAGATCAGAATGTTAAACTACCGATGCTGACATCCTGCTGTCCGGGTTGGGTGAATTTCTTCGAATATAATTTCCCTGATTTATTAGACATTCCATCCACAGCCAAATCGCCGCAACAAATGTTTGGTGCCATTGCCAAAACCTATTTTGCAGAAAAAATCGGCGTAAAAAGAGAAAACCTGGTGGTTGTATCCATCATGCCCTGTCTGGCCAAAAAATATGAATGTCAGCGCGATGAATTTAAAGTGAACGGCAATCCGGATGTGGATTTCTCGCTTTCGACACGCGAACTTGCTGCCTTCATCAAACAAGCCAATATTGATTTCATGGATTTGCAGGATGATGATTTTGACAATCCAATGGGAGAATCCACCGGAGCAGGCGTAATATTCGGAAATACGGGAGGTGTAATCGAAGCCGCCTGTCGTACCGCTTACGAACTTCAGACCGGAAAAACACTGGAAAAAGTTGATTTTGAAGCTTTACGTGGCATGGAAGGCATTCGTTCCGCAACCATTGACTTCGACGGATTACCATTGAATATCGGCATAGCACACGGATTAGCCAATGCCCGCAAGTTACTGAATGAAGTAAGAGAAGGACGCTCGAAATACCATGCCATTGAAATTATGGCTTGTCCGGGTGGCTGTATCGGAGGTGGTGGACAGCCATTTCACCATGGCAATAGCGAAGTACTGAAACAAAGAGCCTCCGTTCTTTATAACGAAGATGCAGGAAAACAATTCAGAAAATCGCATGAAAATCCGCATATCATCAAACTGTATGAAGAGTTTCTGGGTAAACCCTGCGGACATAAATCGCATGAATTACTGCATACGAGCTATTTCGATAAGAGTGAAGAAGTTGCCATTGAGCATCAATAATGAGTAAACAATCCACGTAAATTCATTCAAATTCAAAAGATTATGACAAGTAAAATTATATCGGAAGAAAAACCGAAAACAGATACCGTTCAGAAAATCACGCCGGAAACAGCGGCGCTGATGAAAGAAATGGATAAAAATCCCGGCATTTATAACTACATGCCTCCTGAAAAAGACAAGGTGAAAGTAAAAGTCAAGGTAAGATTATCGGAAGAAAAGGTATTAAAAATCCGGGAGATATGCGGATTATTCGACAACGATCCGGGAGAACTTATCAACATCCTGCATCAGACACAACATGCATTCGGTTATCTTCCTGCTGAAGTACAGGAAGTTATCGGACAAACCATTGGCGTTTCGACAGCCCATGTTTATGGTGTGGTATCCTTCTA
>JBILFS010000351.1:0-3054 GCA_044351455.1 Paludibacter sp.
AACCCTCGAACGCATTGGCGATTTCGCAGATGGTATTGCCCGTTTTGTGCTTACCTATGAAGTGAATCAGAATCATCAGCCTTTAATCAAATTGCTGAGAGTAGAAGAAATGTTGACCTGTGTTGATTTGATGCTGGAAAAAACATTTACGATTCTCCAGGATGAAAATACGGCTCAGGCAGGTTTGGTGTTCTCTACCGATAATACCATCGATAAACTTTATGCCGAATCTTATGATTTGCTGGCTGCTTATATCAAACAAAATCCCGATGATGTGGTTTATGCATTGAATCTGGTGTCGGTGATGAGAAAGATTGAGCGTTGCGGCGACCACTGTAACAACATCATGGAGGAAATTATTTTCTACCTGGATGCCAAGGTGGTGAAACATCAGAAGAAATAATAATTCATTATTCCGTCAGAAATAAAATCATTTTTTCCACTGCCTTTTGGCAAACGGGACAAAATCCCGGTGCGTTGTTGGTGCGCATGCGGCAATCATAGGCCGGACGGTATATGCCTTTTTTGCGGTAACCTCCACCTTCGAAGACTCCAATAGCGGGCTTCGGGATGCTGTCGCCCACAGGTGTTGGAATCACTGTGCCGGATGGTAACATTTCGCGCCATTTGGTGTCAAACTGAACCAGGGTGGTGATATTTGGTTCCCAGGGTTCCTTCGTAATGTCATACAGGTTTCCCAGCGCATCCTGGTCGTAAAAGTATTCGTCTCCCAGTCCGGCAAAACCATGACCGAATTCGTGTACTATCACTTGCGTAAGTGCTCGTTTGCTGCGGGCAGAGGCAATCGTCAGTGAATTGAATATGCCTCCTCCACCATACAGCGGGGTGTTCACCAACACAAAGACTGCATCGTATGGCACCTGAGCAGCATAATTGCGTATTTTGAATGTTTCTGAGGATGTCAGATAACGTGGTTCGTAAAAGGTGTGGAAATGGGCGTTAACTGCTGTATTCCTCCATCTGTTGATGTGGGGCATGCTTACGCCGGAATCCTGTGAGACTGCTGCGATGGCATACACATTGAACCGGTCTTTATATTGTTTGAATGGTTCATGTGAAAACAGACTTTCGGCCAGCATCATCGCATCTTTGTAAAACTGCTTCATTTCCTTCCGGTTGTATCCTTCAGCAATTACAGCAATATCGATCGCTTTTTCAGGTGGGAGATTTCCAGATATTTTTTTTACCTCAACTGCAGGATGCTGATTCTTTTTGATGAGTTTGTCTGCGGGATTCACATGGATAGTCAGCAAATCATCCCAGGCATTGAAACCGACTCTTTTCTGTATGGTGAACCTAACCGTTTTTATTGGAAAAGGAAAACGGATGCTTTGTTCGAAACATCGATGCATTTTCATGGCTTCTGCAGTACTCTGCCATTCATTGAATAAACTGCTGAATCCTTCCGTGTAAATGATTTGTCCGGTCACACTGTCGCGCACCTGAAACTGGTATTCACCCAGATTTAAACTTTCCGACAAATGATTCTGCCGTCCGCCCCATGCCGGTTCGCAATGTACTTTGGCCAGGTATGTTGCGGTATGTTTCTGATCACCACACAGATTAAAATCAATGCGACAGGCCTGTGAGGTGAAGAAATCTGAATATTGTTGTGCCCGGATGGGGAGAGCCGTGATGAACAGGATGGTTAGGAAGGAGAGGATTTTTGGCATAAGTGTTTTAATATTTGAAAAATTTGTGCTACCTCACATACTGCATTATCCCACCGCACAACTGCAGTAACGATATCTCACACATTTTGGTATTGTATTGTGCCTGCACCAACCGGTCTTCGGCTTCTAATAAACTGTTTTGCGCTTCGCGGAGTTCGATGCCCGAAAGATTACCAAGTCGGTATCGCTCCATCGCGATTTCGTAGTTTTTACGGGCATGACCGAGGTTCTGTTGCTCCAGCATCGTGAGTTCGCGGTTGTTTTGCCAGGCCATCCGGATATTGGAAAAATCACTTCTCAACGACATCTCCAGTTGTTTCAGAGCGAGTTCTTTGTTCTCTATACTGATGCGTGCATTCTGTTGTTCGCGTTTTCTGTTGAACCCGTCAAAAAGATTATAGCCCAGCGATAAACCATAACTCACACCCATGTTTTGTTGTCGTGGATAGGTGGCTGCTTCATACCTGTTGAGGGCATAGCCATAGCCGGCATTGAGTTTTACCCACGGGAGATTTTTGCTTTGCGCTGCTTTTAATTCCAGTACGCTGAGTGTCATCTCTTTTCGTGCCATCATCAGAAATATATTGTTTTGCTGCATTTGTTCTTGTTGGGTGTTTTTATCGGGCATTGCATTAAAAATGATGATTGAATCTTCCGGAATAAAACTTTTTTCGGTTTGATTTTCAGCCATCAGTTCATTCATCCTGATGCGGGAAGCGTACAGGATTTCCTTTTGTTTGAAAAGTTTCGAACTGTCGGCATTGAAATCTACTTTGGCCTGTTGCAGTTCGAGTCCCGACATCGACCCTATCTGATACCGGGCGTCGACAATCCGGAGTCTTTCTGCAGATAGTTTGACGGCATATTTCAGATTTTCATACCTGATTTGCTGATGGATGTAACTGAAGTATTCTGCGGTGATGTCGCTGATCAGATTTTCAATGGTCAGCCGGGTGTTCAGTTCGCCCTGCGCCTGCATTTCTTTGAGTTTCTCCCAGGCTGTAAACATGCTGAAACCATCGAAAATGGTCCAGTTGAGCTGAACTCCGGCCGAATATCTGTCATCAAGGATGCCCTTATTTGTAACAGCAGCGCCATTGGCAGGTGTGAGGGTTTCATCGGCCAGGGAGCCTGAAAGACCGGTCTGCAGGTCGATTTTTGGCAACATGCCGGCATTGCCGGGCGACAGGTTATTGTTGGATATCTGTTGGTCGTTGCGACTGATCCGGACATCAAAATTCTGCTTCAGGGCTGTTTCCAGGCAGGATTTCAACGACATCCTTTCCTGCGATTGAACGGTTGATTGTCCTGTCGACAGGAGATAAAATGTGATGATGATGATGATGAGCTTTTGTTTCAT
>JBILFS010000451.1:0-3053 GCA_044351455.1 Paludibacter sp.
GTCATTGGTTATCACATTACCGGGAACAGCCGTATTCTTGAAAGTTGTATTCACATCATTCTTGGCAACCGGACGAACAGCCAAACCGAAGTTTTTCTGACAGGCACCCTGTCCTGAACCCGTAAAGGCAGCTGTCAATATCCCTGTTGGAGCTGGTGTCGGATAGGTCAACACATACGCTTCCTTGATCGGTTGTTTCAACTGCATGATGAAACTTTCAGGTTGAGGCACATCAAAACTAATCTGCACATCGTCGAAGTAAACAATATCACCCGATACCATATTGGCACTCGAATTAGTCACAAACCTGATAGCGGTATTGGCCGATATAAATGCAGAAATATCATAAGTGAGTGTTTCTGTTTGATTGCCGTTAGCACCTGTAATTCTCTTCAGTAAAGTCCAGGAAGTCGGACTGGCAGACGTAGCCACCTGTACATCCACATATTCATTTACATCGAGATCCATACCCGATTCAGTATATTTGAATGACAATGATGCATAAATTGCATTACTGATGTTGGCAGTTCTGTAAGCACCCTTCACCGTTGAAGCAACCGTTTGTATTCTTAAACCATTGGCTGCAGTGATGGTGATATCCCCTGTATCAAAAGCTCCGGCCTCACCTATCTTGGTCCAGGAAGACGTCCATGCTGAAGTACCGCTACTTTGATTTGGCAGTGTATTTACAGTAAACTCATCCCGCTTCGTTTGAACTGCAGTAACCGGATCAATTTCAAAGCTATATGCTCCTATACTGTTTGAAGTTTCCACATCAACAAGTTGCTCTCCCGGGTCAAGAACACCATTATTATTGGCATCTTTATAAAGATTAACCTGCACATCAGGCAGTGTACCTTCACCCGAATCATAAATTCCATCCACATCGCCATCTCTGAAAATAACACCTGAAATCACATTTTTCTGCGAAACGGATATACACGAAACCGTTACAGTTACCAAAGCAATATCGCAGACTGCCGGATCCTCTTTGCTGCAAACCTTGTATTCAAAATCGTCTACACCGGTAAATCCGGGATTAGGCGTATAAGTTATGGTGCCATCAGGATTAATCAGCACGGTACCATTGGCCGGGAAATTGGTTACACCTGAGAAACTTACCGTCGTCGTATCCGGCTTACCAATCAAATCATTAGCAAGCACATTAATTACAACCGGTACATCAATCTGACAATTAACAGCATCATCTGTTGCCACCAGATTGGCAAGCACACCCAGGTTGTTCAATCTTTCACAAACACCCAATCCATTAAACTGAGCCGGTTGAGAATTTAACAGCGCCGTTGAATAAGCACCACCGGTATTCGATGGATCTACTTTTACAATATAACAGGAATTACCTCTGAAGTATACCAGTTCCACATCATCAACCCAATAGAAGTCGTCGGTATTTACCAGATTATTCACACTGAATAATACAGTGTTGGTACCGTTGGCATTGTAACTTGAAAGTGGATAAACAATGGGCAAATAATTGACATCTGTACCTGCTGCATCACCATCATCGAATGACAAAACAGTTGAACCATTGATAGATACAGTCATTGCCTCCCCGTTGTTATCAAGAGCTTGTCTGCGATACCTGAATCTCAGCACAGCAGATGTAGCACCGGAGAATGTAAATGTCCGGGAAATTCCCCTTGTACTGGATTGATTGTTCGACAGTCGGATGGCATTGCCGCCTCCGGCATCAGGTATAGCATCATTCATTATTCTTACAGAGCCTGTAGTTGCAACACCGTCATCACTTTGTTCTATCCAGTTGGCACTCCAGTTCAGACCACCGTCATTGCCATTAAAGGCCACCGCATTGAATTCATCTTTGGCTCCGTAACCATTTCTTACACTGAAATTATAATTGCCCGACAAATCAGTTGTTGTTGAATTGATAATATTCTCACCGGTATCCACAATGCCATCACAATCCAGGTCGGTATATAAGTCCACCTGTACGCCACCTGCCGGCGCTTCGTTATTGTATGCGCCATCATCAGGTAATTGTTCCACAAACACAATACCTGTAATCAGATTCTGTGAAGATGTTGTTGCACAATTGGCTACACGTACCGTTACCGTAGCAATATCACATAAGTTTGGATATTCAACCGAACAGATATTATATTCAAAGGTATCCGTACCTTCAAATCCCGGATTCGGTGTATAAGTGATTGTTCCATCAGGATTGATTACGATCGTTCCGTTTGCTGGTTGCAACAATCCGAAGGTAGACACAGAATTCTTATTTAAAGTTGATAAGAAAGCAAAGTCGTTGGAACTAACCTTGATAATGATTGGTTTCTCGGGTTCGGTTACCACATAGTCGTTATTGGCAAAAACCAATTGACGCAAACATCTTGGTTCAAGGAAGTAACCTACGTCGATGGCCGGACTAGCAGTTGGAGTAGCCACCCCATTGGCATAAGAATCCTGTCCCCAGATACCGCAAATGCCCACATTTTCGTCGCAGGTATAAACGGATATACCCGACTGATCATTGTCGGAATTGTCATAAATTTTATACACACCCAATGCGGTTACGGGGACTGCAATATCATAGGGTAATCCACATGGACTCATGGTAGGTGTAGAACCACTGAAATTACCATCATACTTGATGTACAGGGTTGTATTACCCGTAGCTGTAACCCATACCGGATTGTAATTACCGGAAAAATCAGATGAACCCGGTGCCCAAGCCACACTTAAAAAGCTGGTAAGCCTTTCCGTTGGCATCAGGTTGTAAGCCCAGTCGTAGGTTGAACCGGCAGCATCTGCATCCACAACTGCAACAGCTGTAAATGTTTCGCCACCCTGACTGTAGAAACGATATCCTGTACCCGATGCACTGTAAGGCACATCAAAATAATTATATCCGTTTGCAGGTACAACTACAGAACCTGAAGTAGAATTATTGGTCCAGTTTACCGTAACAGGATTGGCAGTACTGTTTGTAAAGAACATGTATACAGGTGCTCCTGAAGGTGAGGAGGTATAAATAGGTGTATGATACGAATTGGAATAGAATTGTCCCG
>JBILFS010000352.1:0-3047 GCA_044351455.1 Paludibacter sp.
GGCATGGTGTTGCAGGTGATGGAACTGGGCGAACCGGATGCATCGGGTCGCCGGTCGCCGGTTGAAGTGCCGGGACAAACCGAGTTTTTCGAAGTCGACGAGGTAATCGTGAGTGTGGGTGTTTCTCCAAATCCACTGATTCCGCATTCTGTGGAAGGACTGAAAATCAGCAAATGGGGTACCATCGAAGTGAACCAGGATACCATGCAAACCGATATCCCGATGATCTTTGCCGGTGGCGATATTGTACGCGGTGGTGCCACGGTAATCTTAGCCATGGGCGACGGCAGAAAAGCTGCTGCGGCGATGGACGAATGGATTAAGAGCAGGGGATAGGCTTGCTTGGCTTTCTCCGTTTTACCGCATGGTTCTGATTCATTTACAATGCTATGATATGGAATTTATATTTTATTTTACACCTTTTGGGGATTTTTCCTACAAACATTCATTCCCTGACGGGAATGCGCCGTTTCTGATGGTATCAGAACCGGTGCTTTGCAATACAGATGTGATTGACACAATTATGAATTGGATTGGGCTTTAGCCCATTCTTAAAGGATGAATTGAAAAATGGGGCTTTAGCCCAAAAAATGAATTTTTATTTCGATTCCTCCAAAAGAAGTTCAATTTCCTTTTTTAGTTTGGGCAAATGATTTGATAGAATTCCCCAAATTATAACATCATCAACTTTGTCATAACCATGGATTACCCAATTTCGTGTGTCGATTATTTGACGGGCATTCTCTATTTTTAGTTCGGGTGATATCTTTATGTCAAACAGGTATTTTTTTGTTTCAAGATTCATAAATCAATTCCTTGGAAGAATTTATACTCTCAATGAAAGATGGATTCGACAAGGTCCTTTCAGTTACCAGGTCAATATCTCTTTGAAGTAATTCCTGTAATTTATAATGAAGTGTAAAATAATTATTCGTATAATCGTCAATACTCAGGCTATCAATAAATGATATCAGAAAGTCTACATCACTATCTGTTCTGAATCTATCTGATACAACTGACCCAAATGCATAAAGCTTTTTAACTCCATACATTCTGCAAATCTGTTGAATAGCTTCTTTTTTATTTTCAATTAATGCCTGCATTGTTTTTTTTTGCAAATATACTGTATATTCGTTCGTTTGCCAAATATTTTAGCACTGTTTTTATTCTACTAATATTGATTTCCAGACAGGAACATACCGTTTAAAAACTGCAAATTTGCCCGAAAGGCTTTATCCCCGCAAGCTCTGAAAGAGCAGCATCTCAATCCTCCCTGTTGCAATTCAAAAGCCGGAGGCAATTCAAAAAACGAACTTTATACAATTGTTACTCAAAATAGTTCACTATTTTTGTGAACAATCAAATAATCTTATTAACTTTGTTGTTAACTATTCAGTATCAAAGATGCAACGATTTACTTGAAGCTGCTACAGGCCTGGAAACTCTTTATCAATTCAATTCGCTGAATTATGAAACACTTAGCAATATTTTAGAGTTATCAAATCATTACAAGTAAAATATTATGGCAAATTTAAAATATGGATATTATCCTACACATCCCGGAGAAATACTGAAAGATGAAATTGAGTATCGCGGCATGTCTCAGCGTAAACTTGCATCACAAATGGGTATTTCCTATACTGTTTTGAATGAAATACTAAATGCAAGGCGACCGCTTACAGCAAATACAGCATTACTCATTGAAGCTGCGCTTGGTATTGAAGCTGATACGCTTATGCGCATTCAAACAAAATTCAACATGCAAATTGCCCGCAAAGATAAGACTTTCTCCGAACGACTTGCAAAAATCCGACAGTCGGCAGCACTAATTTGATTTTTACAGAAAATCAGCCTGATTAACTCTCATCCTCCAGCTCTGAAAGAGCGGCATCTCAATAACCCCCGTTGTAAGACGGGGGTATGCGCTTCCCGGCATCCGGCATAATCACCTTTGAGTTTGTGAGGTCTGTATGTTGAAGCTTGCGAAAAACACCACTGTATCGTAAACTATACATTTTTACCTAATATTTCCGATGCAGCATTTCGGGGATTCACAATAGGATAAGTTTTTCCTGTGATAAGTTCAACAAAATTATTCTCAAGTTTTACTTTAAAATTTATCTCGGCCTTTAACGCTTTAAATACCTTGATTACAGTGTCAATTGTTGCACTGTTGGCACTATTCTCAAGTTTTGATATTTGAGCTTTCTGAACTCCAACTAATTTTCCTAATTGTTCCTGAGTCAAATGACGTTCTTGTCTGGCTGTTTTAATCATTTTACCTAAAACATCCATTCTAAGCTCATATTCGTATTCTTCTCTTTCCGGAGTTCCTGGTTTTCCGATAAATTTGTCTTTTATCTCAGAAAGGCTTTTTGCTTTTATTTCCTTTGTTTCCATGTTTTACTTTTTCTGTTTGTTATTAAAATACCTGTCTTTGATTCGTACAGCTCTGTCAATTTCCTGACCTGGCACCTTGTCTGCTTTTTTAACGAAACCATGGGTTGCAATTACCAATGTTTCTTTGTTGTCTGTTTTATCCCAAAAAGCAAGAAGTCTTACCTGGAGACCACCATATTTAGTTCGAAATTCCCAAATGTCATGCTGAAGCTTCTTAAAGAGTTTTGGGTCATTTGTTTGTTCCGCAAGGTCAATGTTATAAATTAATTTTTTAAGAGTCTTTTGGTCTAACTTTTCCAAAAATTCTTCCGCCTCATTTAAAAATCGAGTTTCAAAATATCTCATTGTTATGATTTATTGGTATTCTGTACAAAGATAGATAAAGTTTCCATATATAGATACATTTGTATCGTTTTTTTTATAGCTGTTGCCTAAAATAATTTTTAAGGGATAAAAAAACAGCTTTGACACCATTTAACCACCACCACAAAACCCTGGGGGAGGAGTTATTTTGTTTCTGCAAGAGTAAACCGGATTTGCTTTCCGGTTTTTAATATTTCCGACACAAAAGGATTTTTCGATAAAAACTCCTGTTTTGAGATTGGATGTGGTTCAATTCTGTTATCAATATCGGTTGCCAGCATCAT
>JBILFS010000353.1:0-3031 GCA_044351455.1 Paludibacter sp.
GCATCAGCGTTTCTCCTGAAATGCGGGAATCTCTTCCGATACCAATATTCAGACTGGTTTTGTTTGTTGATTTTTTGGCTGAAAGCCAGTTTGCAAAGGCAAAGGCAATTTTCGTCACCCTTTCCGGTGTCAGGTTGATTTCCTGTCCCTCAATGCCCGTAGAAGCTACGCCCCTGATGTCGGACCCGTTTTGCAGGGAGAGCATAATTTTTGATTCCATGATTTCGTGGTTAATTATCAAATGTAAGTTTCAGTTTCAAATTTAATTCAGTTTTTTGATTTCAGCAAATATTAAAGCGGTAAATATCAGAATTTGCAATCATTCAAACAAATAAGCATGTGCTTGAGGACATAGTTTTTTCAAAAGATTTTTTTTGATGATAAATTACAACTATATTTGTATGGGTTAATTTCAATATTTATCCTGCGTTGTTATCATTGAAATTATCAATATAAATTTGCATTAATTAGAAATATATGAAGATAGAAAAGATTCTCTGGAATGGTTTGGATGCAGTATTCATGGAAACGAATGTTTATGAGGCAATCCTTATTCCGTCGGTTGGTGCCAATCTGGTGAAATTGTACAACAAGGTTAAAAAAGTTGATATTTTACGATATCCTGAACCGGATGAGATGGAAGTGTTTCTGTCGAGACCGCAAATTTTTGGTATTCCATTACTTTTTCCTCCCAACAGGATAGAAGACGGAAAATATACTTTTGGTGAAAAGAAATATCAGTATCCGATTACCATTCCCGATCAGCATAATTATCATCATGGAATTATTAAATCGCAGGCATTTACAGTGTCAGGAACCCGGATTTCTTCGGATGCAGTTGAAGTGGAAACGATTTTCTACTCCAATAAATTTAATGATGTGATTTACAAAAATTTTCCGCATGAGTTTATCTGTAAAATCCGGTTTATCCTGACGGATAATGAATTAACACATATTGTTTCGTTCCGCAATGTTAGCAGTGAACTGATGCCTTTGGGTGTGGGATATCATACGCCTATCCGTTTGCCTTTCATGAAGAATACGAAGAAAGAGGATTACAAATTGCGCTTGTCTGTTGGAAAACGCTGGGAATTATCAAACAGAAGTTTGCCAACTGGTAAGTTGCTGGATTTGACTGAAGAGGAGGCCTTGTTGAGGTCAGAAGGCATGACTGTTACCGGAAAAGTCATTGAAATGGCACTGACCAACGAACCTATGGTTGTGAACGGCAGGGAGTTTAGCGGAGCGATTTTAACAAATTTACTAAAGAAAGTTCAGGTGTTCTACGAAGTTGATAAGGAATTCAAGCACTGGACGCTGTGGAATAATGGCGGCCAGGTAGATTGGGTTTGTCCGGAGCCGCAAACCTGGGCTATCAATGCTCCCAATCTGAAATTGCCTTATCCGGTAACCGGTTTTCAAACCGTTAAACCCCGCGAAACCTGGCAGGGGATTACCCGGTTTTATGTGAAGTAGGAGTGATGAACTTCGGATAAATCCCATAGCCGTTATGCTAATATTGTAGATATTTTGTCCGTAGGACATACATGTTGGTAGAATAAGACAATGTTATGAATGTTTATCTCTTTCCCTTTCGACCCGACGGGTCGAAAGGGAAAGAGATAATGGGGTTTTATTAAATCATTCTGATTTTCTACCAACATGTATGCCCTAACGGGCAAAAGAAATCAGGGAGTAAAAGCAAATGCAATTAAAGATATCCTCAGTCCCGCAGGGACTATAGTTGTGTAACCGTATGCAAGGCGAAGCCGCAGCTTACGGATATTTCAGCAAACCCTTCAACAATCCCGGAATCTCCACTGGTCTTTTCGCCACAGGTACTCCGATCGCTTCAAAAGCTGCGATTTTTTCAGCTGCTGTACCACTACCACTCGAGATGATAGCACCGGCATGTCCCATTCTCTTTCCCGGAGGAGCCGATTGTCCTGCAATAAATGCAACCACCGGTTTCGTAACATGTTCTTTGATGTATTGAGCTGCTCTTTCTTCGGCATCGCCTCCAATTTCACCAATCAATACGATAGCTTCCGTGTCGGGGTCGTCCTGAAACATTTGCAGTAATTCCTGATAATACAGACCTGCAACCGGGTCACCACCAATGCCCACACAAGTGCTTTGACCAAGTCCTGCGTCTGTTAATAAGTTAACCATCAGATAAGTAAGCGTGCCGCTGCGACTCATCAGACCAATTTTTCCCGGAGAAAATATGTTGCCCGGAAGAATGCCTATCATCGATTCACCCGGAGTAATGAGACCCGGACAATTTGCGCCGATGAGTTTGGCTCCTTTTTTCTCCAGATAATTCGTTGCTTTGATCATGTCGAGTGTTGGAACGCCTTCAGATATACATACAACAAGTTTGATACCTGCATCAGCTGCTTCCATGATGGCGTCACCGGCAAAAGGAGCAGGAATAAAGATCACAGATGTGTTGGCGCCAGTTGCTTTCACTGCTTCCTCTACAGTGTTGAAAACAGGAATGTCGTGCACAAACTGACCACCTTTTCCGGGAGATACGCCACCCACAATATTGGTTCCGTATGCTTTCATTTTGGAAGTATGAAAACTGCCATCGCGACCGGTTATTCCCTGAACGAGAAGTTTTGTGTTTTTATTGATTAATATGCTCATGACTGTAATTTTTTAATTTTGAATGATTTAAATGTGAATTAACATTATCTGCCATTTGCCAGTCTGATGGCTTCCTGAGCAGCTTCGCTCAGAGATTTTACTGTTGGCAGGTTCTTTTCGCCTATAATTCTGAGTCCTTCTTCAGCATTAGTGCCTGATAGGCGGATAACAATCGGAATTTCGGTTTTCATTTCATCCAAAGCAATGATTAAACCACGGGCTACATCATCACAACGGGTAATGCCTCCGAAAATATTAATCATGATAACTTTCACATTTTTATCAGATAACAAGAGATTCATAGCATCAATAACCTTTTGCGGACTGGAACTTCCACCAATGTCTAAGAAATTTGCCGCACTTCCTCCGAAATATTGGA
>JBILFS010000354.1:0-3027 GCA_044351455.1 Paludibacter sp.
AATTCGGTGGTTCAAAAAGAGGCGTCCGGGGCAGTGTTATTGGCTTATTTGCGGGATTGTTTATGGGACCGTTCGGGATTGTAATCGGACCATTTTTAGGAGCACTCCTCGGAGAATTATCTGCCAATAAAAATTCCAAAGAGGCTATAAGGGCTGCTTTTGGAGCTTTTATGGGATTTATTGTGGGAACTGTCTCAAAATTAATCGTTGCCGGTTTTATGATTTATTACTTTGTGGAAGCAATGATAATTCATTATAAATCCTGATTTTTTTAGTCTTCAAATTCCTCTTCAGTTGCGGGCTTGCTCACTAAAATACTCAGTTCATACAATAAATAAAGCGGCAGAGCAACCACTATCATCGTAAACGGATCGGTAGTAGGGGTTATCAGTGCGGATAATATTAATAAAACAACCAGTGCGTATGATCTTACTTTCCGGAGCATCTGCTTTGTAATCAGTCCTGTTTTCGAAAGCAAATAAGCCAGAACGGGCATTTCAAACATTATTCCCAAGCCAAAAATCAGCATGTAAAGGGTGCCCATGTAGGATTGCAGGGATATTTGATTCGGCACCAACGATGAGATTTCGTAAGTGCCTAAAAATCTGACTGTCAGTGGGAAAACAATCATATAGGCAACCGCAACGCCCATGTAAAATAAAAAAGAGGCAGAAGCGAAGATAGTTCCGATGTTCTTTCTTTCCTGATCGTAAAGTGCAGGTCTTACAAAACGCCAGATTTCAAACAGGATATAAGGCACAACAAATATCAGCGATAAACTGAAGGATGCGCCAATGTTGACAATGAATTGTCCGGCCAGATTGATATTGATGAGTTTGATGGAAAAATCTTCGGGACAAAGTGCCGGAAATGAAATCAGTTCGGATATGGAACAAAGGGAACGATAAAACCAGAAATCAGAACTTGTGGGAGCAAAAATTATATCCGTAAATATAAAATCGCTGAATGAAAAAATGACTGACATAAAAACAACTAATGCCAGCACAATCCGGATGATTGTCCAACGCAGGACTTCCAGATGATCCCAGAATGAAAGACTTTTCTCTTCTTCCTCCTGATTGGTGTTCATCGCCGAATAGGATTATTTATTTTCGGGTTTGTCTGTTGATTTGATTTCTTCATCCAAATCATTCATTCCCTTTTTAAACTGATTGACACCTTTTCCAATGCCCCTCATCAACTCAGGAATTTTTTTACCACCGAAAATCAAAAGTACTACAAAAGCAATCAGGATAATTTCTCCCGTTCCCAAAGCAAAAAGTAAAATGGTGTTTAGCATGTTTGATACATAAAAAATTTCATACAAAGATAAGCGTTTTTCCCGATGTCCGAACATCAATTCAATATTTTTTGTATGTTTGTATGATTATTCAATATTTTTTCAACAAACAGGTTTTCAGATTGTTATTAATACATATACAAATTACAATTTTATGGAAAAGAAGATTTTTCTTGCCGCTTTCCTGATTTTGCATGTTGCAGGATTGTGGGCTGTCGAAAATGCCACGATTGAAATCAGAGGCAGGGTTGTCGATAAGGCTGATAATTCTCCACTGTCGTTCTGTAATATCCTGGTGGATGGCTCTTATGCATCCACTGTGGCCAACAGCGAAGGGGAGTTTTTGGTGAAACTCCCTGAAAATGCTATGGATATTGTGCTGACATTCAGTCATATTGGTTATAAAAGCCGGAAAATAAAAGCCGGGGATTTGCTGAATGGCCGTGGAGTTGTTAGTCTGGATGTGGCATCGTTTCAATTACCACAGATTGATGTGCTAACCCAGGATGCTGAAGCGATTGTACGGGGTATGTTTGAGAAAGCTGAACAAAATTATCCGGCAAAAGAAATGCTGCTAACGGCTTTTTACCGCGAATCCATCAAAAAGAATAAATCTTATGTGTCGCTTTCCGAAGCCGTAGTGGATGTCAGAAAGTTTGCCTACAACAATAAAAGAGATGATGTTGCCCGTTTGTATAAATCCCGCAAACAGGCTGATTATGAGAAACTCGATACCCTGGTTTTTAAGCTCATGGGAGGTCCGTACAACAACCTGCTGATGGATGTGATGAAACGTCCGGATATTATCTTCTCGGATGATATTTTCAAAAAATATATTTTCAGTATTGATAAAATTGACTGGATGGATGATAAACTGATTTACGTGATAAATTTTACTCATCAGGAATATACTGAAGAAGCCTTATATCAGGGTAAATTATACATTGATGCTGTTACGCTGGCGTTGCGGTCGGCTGTATTTAATTTATCACTGAAGAATCAGGAGGAAGCAGTCTCTATGTTTATCAGGAAGAAACCATTCAATGCCAAAGTAACGCTCACGGATGCAAAATACAGAGTGAATTATTTCGAAAAGGATGGGAAATGGTATTATGCCTACAGCAGAATCGAACTTGGAATGAAAATCAACTGGAAAAAGAAGTTATTCAATACCAATTATTTTGCTATTGTAGAAATGGCTGTTACCGACAGAGATGATAATATCGTATCAAAAGATGTTGAATGGAAAGACCGGCTTCGCGAAAATGTAATTATTGCGGATAAAGCACTGGGATTTTCCGACCCCGACTTCTGGGGAGTTAATAATATCATTGAACCTGAAAAGCCCATCGAAGCTGCTATACGGAAAATTCAGAAGCAACTGGAAAAGAGATAATACTTTATATTTATCAGCATTATGAAAATACAATTTTTTTATACGAAAGGATTGATAGTCGGTGCATTACTGTTAATCTTTCAGGCTTTCGTGTTCGTTACAGAACTGAATGCCCAGCAAAGTAATCCGGCATTTGACGAAAAATTAGCAGCCAAAACCGGTGCTGATGAATACGGAATGAAGAATTACATCTTCGTGATTTTAAAAACAGGGTCGAATACCAGCACTGAGAAGGCCTATCTTGACAGTTGCTTTGCCGGTCATTTTCAAAATATGAATAAACTTGCCGGTGAAGGCAAACTGATGCTTGCGGGTCCGCTGAAGAAGAATG